>JAPLSR010000009.1 GCA_026398545.1 Candidatus Sumerlaeota bacterium
CTTCCCTTTCCAGACCGTGAGATGCTGGGAGAGGATTGGTCTGTGCCCCTGAATGAAGAGGTGCACATGATGACGTCCCGCGGGTGCCCCTATGACTGCATCTTTTGCGCCGCGCCCGTGCAATGGAAAAAGGTGCGCTTCTTTTCGCCTGAGTATGTTGTCCGGGAGATTGAATATCTGCGCCAGTGTTATGACCCGGAGGAGATATTCTTCTTTGACGACCTGTTCATCGGGCATATTCCGCGGTTCAAAAAGATATGCGCCCTCATGAAAGAGCGCAGGCTTCACGAGGGAATTGTCTTTCGCACTTATGCGCGTGTGGATTTGATAGATGAGGCAATCGCCGACCTGTTTGCGGAGATGAACTTTTTGTATATCGATTTCGGATTTGAGTCCAACTCACAGCCTGTGCTTGATTTCATGCGCAAGAGGAATGTGACACCGGAGAAAAACCAGCGCGCAATAGACCTCCTTGCCCCGCGCGGCATCTCCATTGGCAGTAATTTCATCATTGGGTGTCCGTATGAAACGCGGGAACAGATGGAGGAGACCCGCGCCTTTATTGAGCGGAACAAAGAACTTATAGAACGTTGCGCAATGGGACCGCTCCAGGCTGTCCCTGGAACGCCAATATGGGAATATGCGAAAAGCCGCGGGATTGTTTCAGAAGGACCGGAGATGGATTGGAGTCGTTATATTATAGACTTTGACCACATTGACATGACCCGCGACCCATACCTCTGCGAGACCATGAGCATGGAGGAATTTACCGCCTTTTACAATGAATGCCACCGCATAGTCACGGAGATTAATCTCAGGGGTCAGATTCGCAAGATGGGGCGAGACCTTCAGCGAGTTCGGGCGCGTGAACGTCGCCTCAGGTCAGAGCTGGGCACGCTCAAGGGTTCCCGCCTCGTCCGCTTTGCCGCCATGCTGAAGAAAAATCGATGAAATAGTCCAATGTCTCAGTATTTACAGGGGGAGGCGGGGATGACAGAGACCGCGCCGGTCATCAGTGTGCGTGACCTTGTTGTGGAGTATGGCAGGGGCGAAAAAAAGGTGCGCGCCCTTGACGGGATTTCCTTCAATGTGATGCCGGGTGAATGTGTGGGTTTCATCGGCGCCAATGGCGCGGGAAAGACCACCACCATCAAGGTTCTCATGGGATTTATCTTTCCCCGGAAAGGGGATGTGCGGGTCTTTGGCGAGCGCGCAGGGACAGTGGCAAGCCGCCGCCGCATCGGGTATCTGCCGGAGGTTGCCCTTTATTATCCATTCATGAAGGCGAGGGAACTCCTTGAACTTTACGGCGGTCTTTCCGGGCTGAGCAGGGGCAATCTGAAGGAGGGCATCCCACCTCTCCTCGAAAAGGTCGGGCTGGTGGGGAAGTCGGAGATTCTGCTCAAGAATTATTCTAAAGGGATGCAGCAGAGGCTTGGGATTGCGCAGGCAATTATTGCCGACCCCGAGGCGCTGATATTTGACGAACTTTCATCAGGTCTTGACCCCATCGGGCGGTTTGACCTCCGCGCAGTTCTCCTGAATTTGAAAAGGAGGGGACGCACCATCTTTTTCAGTTCCCATGAGCTTACAGAGGTGGAGGCTCTCTGTGACCGAGTCATCATCATTCACAAGGGACGCATCGTCACAGAGGCAACGGTGGGGGAGCTCAAAAAGCCGCTGAACCTGTTTGAAGTTGTCTTCAGCCTGCCGGAGGGTGCGGTGTTGCCAACTGTTGTGGCTCAATACAAGTTAGTTGAGGAGGGGAATCTGCAAAGGATTGAGTTTAACAATGTGGAGGAGTATTGCAGGGCGGTTTCGGCGCTTGCCTCCGCTGGCGCCGTCATTCATCATACATCCTCAAGAACCCGCACGCTTGAGGAATATTTCATCGGACTTGTTGAGTCAATTGAGGGGGTCGGAGACAAATGAGACCTGTCTGGCTGATTGCGAGGAGTGTTTTGATTGAGGCGGTGCGGCGGAAGGAAATCTATGTGATTGTCCTTTTGTCTCTCATGGTCATCGGGGGTGTCATGTCGGTGAATTTTTTTGGCATGGAGGGATTGACCAAATTTTATCGTGAGGTGGCATTAGAGGTTATGAGCATAGCATGCGCCCTGATGGTGGTGGTGTTATCCTGTCGTCAGCTTCCGAGAGAATTTGAGAACCGCACTATTTATCCCCTCCTTGCCAAGCCTGTTGGGCGCGGGAGTTTTCTCATGGGCAAACTCCTTGGCGTCCTTTTTGCCGCCGGTTTTTGCCTTTCCCTCTTCATGCTGATATTTCTCATTGGCACGTGGTATCTGGGTGGGGAAATCCCATGGATACACCTTGCAGAATATGTGTATCTACAGATGCTTGCCATGACAATAATATCAACGCTTGGTTTCTTGTTTTCACTGATTATGAATCTTGATGCCGCAATCACCATGGGTGTTCTTTTTTACCTGACAGCCAATATTTTCACAAACGGGATTTCCTATATTTATGATTTTGTGGGGAGGGTGGGGAAGGTGATTTTCCTTATAGTGAATTACGGCATTCCCCAGCTCACACTGCTTGATTTTTCTGAAAAGACCGTTCATGCGAACATCTGGCGCCCGCTGGGCGGTGTTACACTTTGTTATCTGACCCTTTACGCCATGGTCTATATAGGCGTTTATTTTTTTCTGACCATGTTGCTGTTCCGACGGAGGGAGTTATGAGTGCCTCGTGCGGCTGTATGAAGATGGAGCGCTGGCGCTCATTATTCATTGTGGGGCATGGGGTGTTTCTGGAGATGCTCCGTCGGAAGGACCTTTATGTGATGCTGATTCTTGCCGGGTTGTTTGTTCTGGGAATTTTCAGCATGAGCATAGTCGGGATTGAGAACCCCTCCACGGCGAACCTGCTTTTGAACTTAGGCATGTCTCTGGCATGGTTTCTTGCCCACATCCTGACACTCCTCACCGCCGCACGGCAGATTCCCGGCGAGATGGAAGCAAGGACACTGTATCCTCTCCTCGCCAGACCACTGGAGAGGGGGGATTATTATCTGGGGAAGTGGATGGCTGTGACCTTTTCCGGTTGTGCGGTCCTGTATCTGCTTCTCCTTCTTGGATGGGTGCCGGTGCCAAGGTTGCAATTTTATGATACGCGTCTATTTTTGCAGATTGTTGTCCTTCTCACCATTTCCATTGCGATGCTGACCGCCCTGACTCTCCTCTTTTCCCTCCTTATTCCCCGGGGTGTAAACGTGGTGTTCCTGAGTTTGCTTTTAATATTCGGCGGCGGGATAATGGAATTTTTTCAGTCGCCGACGCTCCATAGCTTTGGCGACGGAGCGAGGAAGGCGGGAAGGACTTTTGTATCACAGATACTGAGGTGGTTTACCGCCTATATTCCGGATTTTTCCAAACTGAATCTCATAACGCGTTACACCGACGGCATTGGACCTCTGGGTGGAATGGAATTTCTTGCCCTGATATGTTACGGGGCGCTCTTCATTGTTATAGCCCTTCTTCTGGGGATACATCTCTTTCAGAGGCGCTCTTTATAAGGGAGACGGGAAATCATGAATGGCGTTGGAGAAAAATGGACATCCTGGAAGATGCTCAAGATAGTCCTCCTCTTTCTATTCCTTCTCAGCCCCGCATTGACACTGCGTCTCAGACCCCATGATTACATTGGTGGACGCTCGCGGGATGAATATGACAGGATGCTCCGCAACCGAAGCGCCGCCGCCATAATCCTGGGCGAGATACGCTCCAGCATGAGCGATATCATGTTTATCAAGACGGAGAGCTATCTCCATAGCGGTGTCGCATATAAGCTCAACCTTGATTACGAAGCCCTCAGCAGCAAGGGGCAGGTCAGGGATATGGGACAGACGCCTGCCATTCCGAATGCGCCACAAGGTCGCCATGAGGTTACCACGCTCCGTCGCCAAAGCTATGGAGCGTCGGCGACTGATAAGGCTCATGAGCATGAGAATGAGCCGGAACTGCCGCCGGGGGAGGAAGATATCTTCCATTGCGAGGGGGCGGATACGGTAATCCGCACGCAGGCAAGGGACTTTCGCGGCTTCATCGGAGACCTGCAGAGAGAGGTCAAACCCTGGCTTGACCCCTCAAAACCTCACCTCCATACGGATGGCACCGAGCTCCTCCCCTGGTATCGCTTGATGACGCTCAGCGACCCTCATTATATCCGGGGCTATATGATAGGCGCCTGGTGGCTTAAACGGCAGAGAACGAAGACCCAGCTTGAGGCGGCTGTGAATTTCCTTGAGGAGGGTATCAGGAATAATCCCGAGGCGTATCAACTCTATCTGATGCGCGGGGAAATTATGCACGCGCTGGAAAGGAACCAGGAGGCGAAGAGGTCATACAGAAATGCGGCTGAACTGGCGGCAAAGCAGCGTCCCACAGGTGGAAAGACCAGCGCACGCTGGACGGAGTATAATGAGGAGGATGCCCTTGCATCCATACGTCTGGCGGTGTTCTCTGAAAGGGAATTCGGAAGCAAGAAGGAGGCGCTGACACTTGCCCGCCGATATCTTGCCGTGCTTGGACATGACGCCATTTTGGAAAACCTGATTAAACGGCTTGAACAGGAACAACCCGCCAATATAAAATTACCCATTTATTAGACATGATTAACAAGATTTACAAGCATGTGAATCCGATCAATTTTGTCAAAATTACGTTATTTTTGGAAATAGATTCTCAGTGTTTTTTCGGGTGAAATTCCTCCGGCGGCATCTCTTGATGGATGGGCGGCACTGCATCCGACGGCATCTCAGGAGAAGAGATTATTGGCTGAGCGGAGTCTCCCTCCTGCGGGGGTTTCTGTGAACGCGCCCGAAACTTTTCCGCAAGAGGCGGATGCGGGAAATTTACATCCTGTATCTTAACATCTATCGGCAGGATGCGGTCAATGCCCAGAACCTCTGAAAGGGTGCTGTGTGCACGGCGTCGCACCCGCTCGCAGATATTCGGGATGTATTGGTCAAGACGGATATAGGTAATCAGGGTGACATTCAGGGCTCCGCCTGAAATTTTGATTATGGGTTTCACTTTCACAACCGTTGGAATGGTGCGCACGGCGCTGACGAGCGACTTCTGGATGGACATTTCGGAGATGATAGAGTTCCCTTCCTTGCCCCGGATTGTGTAAGAGGCATGCCTGCGCTTCGCCCTGATGGCAAAAAGGGTGTACAAAAGTGGAAGCAGAAGCATGAGGGCGAAAAATATACGTCTGACATCGTCCGAGGCGAAAACCAAATTATGAATCAGGTCTCTTTTCACCTGAAACCAGGGTGATATGAAGGGAGCGATTTTATAAACGCCCGCAACGAATACCTGGATTAATATCAGAAACAGACACACCTTTTTCAATAATTTGAACATATTCGGCTCCTTTTTTTCCGGATTACGGTGTCAGATTGTCCGCCTGAGGCGGATTTAGGGGAAACTCACCAACCGGAATCAGCGCTCCTGAGGTTTCTCCTTCATGATGATGCCATTAATCTTGACATTAACCTTCTCAACGACCAGCCCGGTCATCTGCTCCACGGTATCCTTGACCTTTTTCTGTAAGATGTGGGCGGCATCGTACATGTTGCGGCCGTATTCAATTTTAACATCGACATCAATCACGGCGCGTCCCCCCTGAATTTCAACCTTGACACCGCGGTCTGAGTCCTTTCGCCCCAGCATCTCGCTCAGGGAGAACTTGCCGCCCATGCTCACAACGCCCTCCACCTCCTGGGCGGCGATGGCGGCGATAGTTCCCACAACGGAATTATCAATACTGATATCTCCAAGCTGTCGTTCCAGAGACATAAAAGTTACACCTCCTTGTTCCATGTTCCTCTGTTCATGCACCCGCTCACAGGAAATATGGCATCAGGGCGCACGGTTCATCCGGCAAGTGAAATCATGAAAGATTAATGCCCCTTTTTCCTCCTTTTTATCTTTGGTTCGAAGGCTGTTTCAAGAAATTTCGTATCATATTTGCCTTTCAGGAAATCCGGATTCTGCAGGATACGCTTGTGCAGGGGGATGGTTGTTTTGACCCCTTCGATGATGAATTCATCCAGCGCTCTATCCAGGCGGCGGATGCAGGTCGGGCGGTCCGTATCCCAGGCGATAAGCTTTGCAATCATCGAGTCATAATAGGGTGGGATGACATATTCCTCATACACATGGCTGTCCACGCGGATGCCCGGACCTCCCGGTGCGTGGTATGTGGTTATGGTGCCGGGGGATGGCATGAAGTTCCGCTCGGGGTCTTCGGCATTAATGCGCACCTCGATTGCGTGTCCATTAAACCTCACATCCTCCTGTTTGTAGGAGAGTTTATTACCGGCGGCGATGAGGATGGTTTCGCGGACGATATCGATACCGGTCACAAATTCGGTGACAGGGTGTTCAACCTGGATGCGGGTATTCATCTCCATAAAGTAGAATTTTCCGCTGGTGCTCAGGAGGAACTCGACCGTGCCTGCGCCGGCGTATCCGATAGTCCGCGCCGCCGCCGTTGCCGCATCGCCGATTTCTTTCCTGAGTTTTTCGCTGATTGCCGGGCTGGGTGATTCCTCGAGGAGTTTCTGGTGGCGGCGCTGGATAGAGCAGTCACGCTCTCCAAGATGGATTACATTACCGTGTTCGTCCCCCAGAATCTGGATTTCTATGTGCCGGGGGTTCTCCTCATATTTCTCGATATATACATCCGGATTTCCAAAGGCGGATTCCGCCTCACTGCGGGCGGTCATAAAACCGTTTGTGAGACTGGCGTCTGTGTGGGCAATGCGCATTCCGCGCCCTCCGCCTCCTGCCGCCGCCTTGATTATGACGGGATAACCGATTTCCCGGGCAATGACTTGTGCCTCTTCAGCCGTCTTGACAATCCCATCGCTTCCGACAACCACCGGCACGCCGGCCTCTTTCATGGTGCGTTTTGCCTCCGCCTTATCACCCATCTTGCGGATTACCTCCGGTGAGGGTCCAATGAACTTAATTTTGCACTGCTGGCATATTTCCGCAAAGTGGGAATTTTCAGCGAGAAAGCCATAACCGGGATGGATGGCGTCCGAATCGGTGATTTCCGCCGCGCTGATGATGCGGGCGATGTTCAGATAGCTCTCATTGCTTGGGGGTGGACCGATGCAGATATCCTCATCCGCAAACCGGACATGCAAAGAGTCCATATCTGCCTGGGAAAATACGGCAACTGTGCGTATGCCAAGTTCCCGGCAGGCGCGGATGATGCGGAGGGCAATCTCCCCCCGGTTGGCTATCAGAATCTTGTTAAACACCTCTGGCACACCCCAGTGTATTTGAGAATCGGTGAATCGGAGAATGGGAGAATCGATGCATTGGCAAAGATGTTTTCGTGTTGATGCACAACTTATAAATCCGCCTCAGGCAGACAGAAACCTCATGACGGTTTGATCTTGAACATGGGCTGCCCGTATTCCACGGGCTGGCTGTTTTCCGCAAGGATTTCTATAATCTGACCCCGGACTTCCGCCTTGATTTCATTCATCAGCTTCATTGCCTCAACAATGCAAAGGACGGTTTCCGGGGTGACATTGTCACCGACTTCCACATAGGGGGGAGATTCTGGCGATGGTGCGCGGTAGAATGTGCCAACCATTGGAGATTTGATATCGATATATTTTTCTTCCTTCTTTTCCGCTGGCGGGGGTTGTGTTGCAAGTGGGTGCGGACTGTTTGAGTTTTTTTGTTCTGTTTCGGCATGAGCGGGGTTCTGGGTTATGGGGATGGCAGGGGATATGCCTGGAATCATCTGAGGTAAGATGGATAGCATGGGGGTGAGCGCGCCTGCCTGAGCCTTCCCCACTTTTTTGCCCTTATTATATTGGGAGACTATATGCAGTTTCATCTCACCCAGTTCCAGGTCAAATTTTTGTATTTTACTTTCATTAATGAAGATAATCAGGGTTTTGATGGATTCGAGCGACCAGCCTTCATGGGATGCGGGTGCCGGCTTGGGGTTTGACGATGGCGACCTCTTTGGTTTCCCCTTTGCTCCAGATTTGGATGTTCTTTTTACCATTATACTCGTCCCCTTTATCAATCTAACTTGGTATAAATGAGATACAAAGAGTATACTATTAACAATAAAACGAGATAAGTTTCCGTATTGCCGTGCAGGATGTCAAGCAATTTTCATCTTATCTTCCGCAGCGTTTCCTTTCCTGAAAGGGTGTAACTCCTATCGTCTGTTTTTCCTGTTGCAATAATTCCGAATCAAAGACTATGTTTGTTATAATAATGAATGAAATTCAGGCATGAGGTAAGATATAATGGACCGGAAAGGGAAGATTCTGGTTAGAGTTACCCTTGTGGGGTTGATAATTCTTAGTTTTGCTGTGGCATTGGCTTCAGATAATGTCCATCGCTGTGCCGGCGCGGGGTTCTGGTTCCCGGC
>JAPLSR010000053.1 GCA_026398545.1 Candidatus Sumerlaeota bacterium
TATATAAAATAAAAATATGGTATTATATTGAATTTCCATTGGATATAGTTATTGTCGAAAAAGATTCAGACACCACCAGGAGTATTCACCCTCCACTTCGCGATATATATCAAGCCACTGTTTTCCCGAGCCTCCCAATAATCTATCCATCACAAACAACCATGCTATTCCAGCACCGAAAGCACCAACCAGAAAGGACCACCAACGAATTCTGTTATTCGATATTAATTTGGCAACTATGATAGCAAATAATCCCATTGACAAAGCGCCCCAGAATATTCGCCAGATTTCCCAGATGACTATGGTTCTATAACCGCTTATATAAAATAACCACCCAAGAAGAATGTATCCAAAATTGCTGAGGACACGGGGCGCTTCCCAGACATAATCAAAAGGATTGGAATAAAATAATCCATTGCCTCGCTGGATAACAGATCGCGCAATCGCAGTATAGGTCGGTTGATCCGCCTGTAAATACCCCAGATAAACGTTCGGTCCCAGGTCTCTTGCAAACCATGTCAGACTGACTGCAAGAAAGAGTAAAGATGGAATTGGGCTAAGAAAAAAGGCATTTCGTAAAAAACTATCTTTGCTGAAAAGTAGCTTTATATCATTTAACAAAATTGGTGAGGAGTTCTCAGGTGGAGAAACAAGCGGCGGCTTTAAACGACCAACCGATTCTTTTCTCTTTCGGTGAAGTTTGGATGGGTTTTTCATGAATGGCATGCATCCATAATATGTCAAAAATATGTCAAACATGCTCCCAAAATCATCTTTCGGGAATCTGTATTCCGGAGGGTTGCCCGCTCAGGGATGCCTTGCGGCAGGTGTTTGCAAAGGCGCACCAGCTGCAGGACCGGTCGCTTTCTCCAAGGGGAAATCTGCCTTCACGGATGTCCGTCACATATTTACGGATATGCTCCTTTGTCCGCTCAAGGAGGTCTTCCAGTTCTTCGGATGTCTCACAATATGTTCTTTTTCTGGGGTGGTCGATGAGTGCCTTTAGCTCATCTTTAAGGATGATGGGGGAGTCGCGGTCGATGAGCGTCTCGGAATTTATGCAGTAATAGACAGCGCCGGCGGGGCGCAGTCGGCGTCCCATCTCCCTCTCCAGCCATTCCCTCACCGAAAGGAGATAAACCGGCAACTGGAGACACTTCCCCTCTTCCACATCCGCCATCCCCATCCCGCTTTTGCCTGTCTTGTAATCCACAATGGCAAAGGAGTCCTCCCTGATTTCAATGCGGTCAATCCTGCCGCGGAGCCTGATGGGACCGTCGGGGTGCTCTATAATGTAAGGTGTGGCTGGTGGATGTTTTTCCCGCTCTTTCGGGGCGCCCGGCACCTGTCCGAAGGCAACTTCAAAAAAGCAGGGGACATAACCTGTGTTTCGTTCAAAGAAGTCGCGCTCATGTTCAATAAAAAGGCGCAGGATGCCCGGTCTGCCCTCGCCATCGGAAGCGCCGAGAAGCCGCTCCCGCTCCGCATCCCAGAAGAGATTGTCATAAGGCAGGGCGCTCATCTCCTCCCTTGCGAGGGCAACAAGCCTCTCCGCCGCCCGTGCCATCTCGTCGTCTCCCACGATGGGGATGCGCCCCGCGTCTGCACGCTCTTTGTAAAATCGCCAGAGCGCCCGATGAAGCACAGAGCCGCGTTCCAGTGGGGTGATTTCCTCCTCCGGTTCCTCCGCCACAGGTTCGCTGAGGTGCAGGATGCGTCTCACAAAGAACTGGAAGGGGCACCGCGCATATTCCTCCAGTTGCGAGGCGGAAAAGTTGCCGTGTGAAAAAAAGGGACGTGACGATTTTATGAAGACACCGCAGGAGGGCACAGGCGGGGGGCTCTTCACTCCGATGGCGGTCTGCCATTCCGGTCTTGAATAAACGTGGGCGTCCCGTTCGGGTTGTAAAATGGGAATGCCAAGTCGTTTCAGTTCATGAATGATGGGCGAGGGAAGAAGCGGGTTTTCACCTTCATTTGCCGGGCGGGTGATAATCATGCGCCGTCGTGTCTGACGGATGAAGTGGTAAAACAGGAACCTGTCCGCCGCAAAGGATTCACCCGTTGAAGGAAGTCCAAGATTCATGTGCTCAGGTTTTGAGATGAATGGCGAGGGC
Source organism: Candidatus Sumerlaeota bacterium (assembly GCA_026398545.1). Classification (GTDB taxonomy): domain Bacteria; phylum Sumerlaeota; class Sumerlaeia; order MWCT01; family MWCT01; genus JAPLSR01. The sequence goes on from JAPLSR010000053.1 coordinate 2,118, forward strand.
GGCTTGACGTGAGGGAATTCGCCATCGAGAAATCCCCCGAGGATGAGGTATTCAAAGGAAAAGAGGCGCGGTTCCAGACGTCCCAGAACCTGAACCGCATCAACCCTGACCTTCTCCGGATGGAAGGAATCTCCCGTGAGGGCAACTCGCAGTTCCCGGGCAAAATTTTCGAATGGACATTGTTTTCCTCCGAGGAGGTGATGAAGTGAGACCACCCCGGCAAGTGTTTCATAAAAATGCTCAAGCACCCGCACATCCCGGCTGTAAATATGGAAATCGGCGTCATCCCCCTCCGGCAGGAGGAGGCGCTTTCTTAAAAGGAGGGCATCCAGCGCCGCCTTTAACCTTTCCGCAAAAAACTCGTATGTGTTTTCGCCTGTGAAGGGGTCGGCGAGATTTTGTAACTGTTCAAGGACGTTTAAGATTTTCTGACAGTTATTGTAATCGTTTTTAAGGATTTCCAGGTCGGAAATCTCGCCCGACTTCTCATCAGGTTCATATTCACCTCTTTCCATAAGTGAGAGTTTCCGGGAGAGGACAGCGACCTCCTCGCGCACAGCCACAATCCACGTTGCGATTCCGCCTGAGGCTCGCAGTCCTTTGAGCCGCGCAAGCATTGTCCCCGCCGGCGGGCGCCTTTCCTCCGGCACAAGCGAGGCGAATGAGAAGTATGGATTATTCAGTACTCGTAAAAATGTGGCGCGCTCAAAATTACTCTCAATCAGCAAAAGAAAGAGCTCCACAGCGCGGATGACAGGCACGCAGGAGAGAGAAACCCCGAGCGAGATATTATACGGGATGCCATACTCGCCGAAAATCTCCTGCACGAGGGAGGCATATTTTTCAAGGGAGGGAAAGCAGACGCAGATATCCGCAAGGGGGACGGGATTTTTCTCATCCGTGGCGATATTCTTAATCAGGCGCGCAATGAAGCGCACCTCGCGAGAATGATTCGGAAGCTCATAAACACGCAGGAACTCACATCCCCCGTCGAACGCTTTCTCGCCTGCATGGATATCTTTATAAAGACTGTTTGTAAAAATCTCCTTTTCGCATGTCGGTTCCCCCGCCTCAAGAAAATGAACGGTGCCGGCGGAGTGAGCGAGACGGTTGAATGAATCCTCGAGATGTCCGAACAGGAGCGGTCGTCCGGGTTCATACTCCACCAGCACTATCGTTTCTGGTATGATACAGCCGAGGGATTCAAGAAATTGAACCAGCGTTTTGGGGAAGACATCCAGACCGTCAATGATAAGGCGCTCAAGCGAGGGGAAGATGGCGCGCGCAGTCCGGGAGGCATGGGTTGCCGCCTCACGATAAATGTCGCCCTGGTCGAGGAGTCCCTTTGACTTGAGAAATTTCTCATATCGCCGGAAGAGCCTCCGTATCAGGGAAAGCCCATGACTGTCTCTGGATATCTTATCAAGGTCGTCGGGTGAAATCCCTTCTTTTTTCATCTCAAGGATGAGTTCTCCCGCCCGTGCGAGCATGTTGGGGAAGGGGTCGCCACCAGTTGTGAAAAGGGGTTTGAGATGCCCCATATCCTCCATGGAGAGCGTTCGGAGGATTTGTGAGATGTCATTTGTGTTGAGGGGTTCTTTGAATGAGAGATGTGATGGGAGAAAGCGCGCAATGAAGGATTCGATGGGGAAGACAGGCGGTCTCTGCCAGCCACTCGGAACGGCGGTGGTGAGACTTCTTATCATCTCAAGGGCGAAGCGATGAGAGGGCACCACAAGGGCAAAAGATTCAGCATCGCCCCGCGCAAGCCGCTCTTTACATTCATCAAAGAGGGCGGCTGCCTTTTGACGCACCGCCGGACCGTAATATAGTTGATAACCGGTTGACATTCATTTCATCCTGCAGGTCGCTGAGGCGCGGAGAAGAGGACGTCAAGACCCCAAGGTTGAAATAAAAAAATCACGGGCGTGGAGTCAAAGGTGGGAAACGGCGTTCTCCGTGCGCTTCCAAGAAGAAGGCCCGCCACACAAAACCCTATAACGCCCGTGATTCCTTCAGGGAAGACACCTGAAAAAGGCAAGAAAAAAAAGCCTTTTTTCAATTCAATAAAGATATTATCTTAATCAATATTGGATAGGTGTCAAAGGAAAAAAGGGCGATGAGATAATTTCAATATTACCAGATTTATAGATTAGGATGCATCCACCCGGTGTGTTGTATCATATTGACACACATTATTGTAAAGATGGCTACATATTGGACGTAAATTCAATAAATTATGTCGTATATGGTATATCTTCGCTTTTTCTTCGCCTTTTTCCTCTCCCACCGTATTTTGCCTTCCTTATTTCTCTTCATTTTCCTTGTGCGGTGGCACCCAGCGATATGTCGGCGGTTTCTTCTGCTGGTGTTGTTCCTGCTGATGTGGTTCCTGACGGTGTGGTTCCTGCTGACGGGGTTTTCTTTGCGGGATTTCGCCCCTGTCCTTCATTGCCTCCTTACGGCTCAATCTTATCTTGCCATTAATCGGGTCAATCCCGATGACCTTCACAAGGAGTGTGTCACCCTCGCGGCAGATGTCCTCCACCTTTTCCACCCTTGAAAAATCGAGCTCGGAGATATGCACCAGTCCGTCTTTTCCGGGCAATATCTCCACAAAGGCGCCAAACGTGGTGACGCGCACAACCTTTCCCGTATAAATCTGCCCGATTTCGGCTTCGGCAGTCCTGCCGCGAATCATGTCCACGGCTTTCTGCATCGATTGCGCCTCGGAGGAGGCAATATAAACAGAGCCATCGTCCTCGATGTCTATCTTGCACCCGGTCTTTTCGATAATCTCCTTGACCACCTTGCCTCCGGGACCGATGAGCTCGCCGATTTTGTCCACAGGTATATGGAGAATCTGGATGCGCGGGGCATGGGGTTTGAGGTCGGGGCGAGGCTCCGCAATTGTCTCCTTCATCTTTTCGAGTATGGACTCGCGGCCGCGTCTTGCCTGTTCCAGCGCCTTTGATAGAATCTCAAAATCAATGCCTGATGTTTTAATATCCATCTGGAGGGCAGTGATACCATTCGCCGTTCCTGCCACCTTGAAGTCCATATCGCCGAGGTGGTCTTCCAGCCCCATGATATCGCTCAGGATTGCCACCTTGTTATTCTCATTGACGAGCCCCATGGCGATGCCCGCCACTGGCGACTTGATGGGCACGCCGCAATCCATGAGCGCAAGAGTGCTGGCGCAGACAGATGCCATGGAGGATGAGCCGTTGGATTCCATGATTTCAGAGACGATGCGGATGGTGTAAGGGAATTTCTCATTTTCCGGCAGGATGGGGTGGAGGGCGCGTTCAGCGAGCATGCCATGTCCGATTTCGCGTCGTCCCGGTCCAACAGGTCTCCCGCACTCCCCAACGCTGTATGAAGGGAAATTATAGTGAAGCATGAACCCCTTTTCAGAGACACCCATCAGGTCGTCAATAGTCTGGCGGTCGTCAGGTGTGCCGAGTGTTACTGCGGCAAGCGCCTGTGTCTGACCGCGTGTGAAGATGGCGGAGCCATGGGGGCAGGGAAGCGATGCGATTTCGCATGTGATGGGACGTATCTCCTCATGACGGCGTCCATCGGCTCTGATTTTTTCCTCCACAATCATCCGTCGAAGGTCGGCGGTGTAAATATTATCACAATAGTGTGAGATATCATCCTCGCGTTCGGGGAATGTCTCCGCCAGCGCCGCACGCACCTCTTCATCTATTGCCTTCTGAATCTCCTTCCGCGCCTGCTTGTCATAGGTCTTGTGGATTTCAGTGAGGCGTGGACGGAAGAGTTTCTCCACTGCGGCGAGGAGCCCGGGGTCTGTCTCCGGCGCTTCAAAAGGCATCTTCGGGACGCCGCATTCTGCACGCATGGTCTCAAGGAGCGCCACCACACGCATGTTTTCCTCATGCGCCAGTCTGAGCGCCTCAAGTATGACCTCTTCCGAGACCTCGGATGACCCGCACTCCACCATGCAGATGGCGTCCTTCGTCCCCGCCGCCACAAGGTCGAGGTCTGACTGTTCCATCTCCTGGAATGTCGGGTTCAGGATGAATTCATCGCCGATGTGTGCGACGCGGCAGCCCGCGATAGGGGTGGTGAAGGGAATCTTGGAGATATAGAGCGCGGCGGAAGATGCGATAAGTGCGGGCAGTTCCGCCGGATGTTGCTGGTCCATGGACAGGATGGAGATATACACCTGTGTTTCGTTGCGAAAGCCCTCAGGAAAGAGGGGTCGCAGGGGGCGGTCAATCAGGCGGGCGCGCAGGGTCTCACTTGTCCCGGGTCGTCCCTCACGCTTGAAAAATCCGCCGGGGATGCGCCCCGAGGCGTAAAATTTTTCCCTGTAATCTACTGTAAGGGGAAAAAAATCCTGTGATTTCTCCGGCGGTTTATCGGCAACAACGACAGCCGAAAGGACGATGGTGTCGCCCCATTGCGCCAGCACAGCGCCATGCGCCTGTCTTGCGAGACGTCCAGTCTCAAGGGTCAGTGTGCCCGAACCGTAAGGGATTGCGTAACGTTTGCTCTCGTTCATAAAAAAATCCTTCCTGCGGCCGATTGTGCGGGAAGGACAGGATAGACACCGCTTTTATTGAAGAAACGGGTCTTCGGAATTTAGAGCTTATGCGCCCGTGAGGGATTTGCGACATGACAGTGAAGGTCATCCTGACGTCAATAGGTCGCACAACCTCAAAATCCCGAAACCTGTCCCCTCCGCGACGTCCAAACGGCCGCCTTTATATAATGATGTGATAAGGGGCGGAACACTCCACCCCTAAAATCCTATTTCCTGAGCCCAAGACTTGCCACAATCTTCCGGTAGCGCTCAATATCCAGTCTCTGCAAGTAGTTCAGGAGACTCTTACGTCTCCCCACCATCTTCAGAAGCCCCCGACGGGAGTGGTGGTCTTTCGCATGAGCCTTGAAATGTCCCGTCAGGTTATTGATACGTTCCGTGAGGATAGCAACCTGCACCTCAGGAGAGCCGGTGTCACCCTCATGGCGTTTGAACTGCCCAATCAGTTCCTTCTTCTTTTCCAGTGTGATGGACATAATGCATCACTCCTTTAATTTTAACAATCTGCCTTCAGCCCAGTCAGACGCCGGAGTCTCATCAAACCGAGCAGAAGGTAAAAAACTCAAGATTCGTTGAGCCCTTTCACTCAACGAACTAAATCTTTATCCCTCTTGCGCCCACCCTGTGTCAACAGAAAATGAGAGATTACAGGGATTAAATAGAAATATATTCAATACAGAAAAACGGTGATTAACGCATCAACGAAGCGTTGCCCTGTTATACGTAAATTATTTTCGCCGGGATTCATTTTCTTCTTGAAATGTTTTATGTTGTTCGGGAATTTTAAATGTGGATTTCCATAAAAAAGGCGTAAAGTCTGGTGTAGGAAATATGGAGTTTAATACAGGACATGATGTCATATTTTTCGGGATTCTGGAGCCATGTCATTGAGCGAAGCGGCTCAATTTTTTATACCGACCGTCTTAATGTTCTGCTCTATATTAGCGCATTTTTGCTGATGTTTTTATTTTTATTGCGACGAGCACGCAAGGGTAAAAGTTTATTTTTTCGCCAGATTCCGGGACTCAAAGCCTTGGATGAAGCCATTGGCAGAGCAACGGAAATGGGCAAACCTGTGCTTTATGTCCCCGGGATTGATGACATTGATGAAATCCAGACGCTGGCAAGTTTGAATATCCTGCCGTATGTTGCCGAAAAAACCGCTCAATATCAAATCCCACTGATTGTTCCCACACGAGCTTCCATTGTGCTTTCAATTGCCGAGGAAATTGTCCGCCAATCTTATATCCTTGCCGGGAAGCCTGAAGATTTTAACAGAAATAACATTCGATATCTCTCTGATGAACAGTTTGCATTTACAGCGGCGGTTGGCGGAATTATGCTTCGTGAAAAACCCGCCACAAATATCTACATGGGCAGTTTTTATTCAGAATCCTTAGTTCTTGCCGAGACTGGATTTGCCAGCGGCGCCATTCAAATCGCCGGCACCGCAACAATTGCCCAGTTGCCATTTTTTATTGCCGCCTGCGATTACACCATCATTGGCGAAGAGTTTTATGCCGCCTCTGCCTACTTATCTCGTGAACCATCTCTGCTTGCGGGAATTAAAGCCGCAGACTTTCTGAAAATTTTCATCCTGTTGATTTTATTCATTAGTTTTTGTGTGGCAGTTTTTAATCCGGAATTTCTTAAATATATTACAGTAATGTTTTAACATCAATTATGGAGTACAGTGAAATTAATTACCGCATTTTTTGTCAGCGCATCATCAGGGAATGATGCACTCCATATAAGGAGGGATTAATATGAGACGGAAAATCCCCTTTTTCATTACGACATTTGTCGGCATATTTATGACTGCCAAATTTTTTCTCAAGATTTCGTTAGTGGAAGCAGTGGCTAATGAGATTGAACAATGGTGTGTGATAATTGTGGCTTTTGCGATTATGTTAGGGATAGCCAACATCTTTCGCCTGAATCTTCTGGCAATTGTTCGCCGCAAGCCTGATTGGCAATATAAAGTGATTCTGCTTTTGGCATTTTTACTGACAGCCATATCAGGCTTCACCGTGTTTGCAATGAAAGGCGACATATTCGGCAAAAACGTCTTCACCTTTATTTTTTATAACGCCTATTTTCCGCTTGGCTCAACGATGTATGGGTTACTGGCGTTTTATATCGCCTCGGCGGCATTTCGCGCCTTCCGCGCCAAAAATATTGAATCTGCATTAATGCTTTCATCGGCGATTCTGGTGATGCTCGGGCGGGTGCCAATTGGAATGGCTATCTCCAACATTTTTCCGAAACTGGCAAACTGGGTAATGATTGTTCCCAACTCCGCAGGTCAGCGAGGAATCATTATGGGCGCTACAATTGGCGTCATCGCCGTCGGACTGAAAATAATCCTTGGCATTGAACGGTCGTATCTGCGTGGAGAATAAATTCATGGCTCAGGCACAGGCAAAATTTTTACAGAAAATACTGACACTTGACAGGCGCTGGATTTTTTTAATGGTGCTCATTATTGCGCTGGTATTTTATAAAATCACCCTCCCGATGCCGGTCAAAGTTACGCAACAAACGCAAAGTTTCTACGATGCGATAGAACAACTGAAAGCCGGCGAGATTGTCCATATAACCGCAGACTATACATTGGATGTTGTGCCGGAACTTTATCCAATGAATAAGGCGCTCGTTCGCCGCCTGCTGGAAAAAGACGTGAAAATTGTCGCCTCAGCTCTCTGGATTGAAGGCGTCATGCTGATAGACAGGGTATTTAATGAAACCTGCGCCGAACTTCAGAGAGAAGGGAAGATAAAAACCTACGGGGTGGACTACGTCAATCTCGGCTATAAATCCGGCAGTGATGTGGTGATGACGCGGCTCGGCACTTCATTCGCCGAAACCTACCCGGTGGACGCCAAGGGCACGCCTGTTGCGCAAATCCCATTAATGAAACGTGTAAAAAACTTTGACAATATTGCTCTGATGGTCAATTTTTCTGTTGGCCATCCGGGGATTCGCGAGTGGCTTCAGCAAGTTCAGCGTCGCTATAACGTTAAGATGCTCTGCGGCGCCACGGGAATAATGTCTCCGGACCTTTATTCATTTTATCAATCGGGGCAATTAAAAGGATTCCTTGCGGGTTTAGTCGGTGCCGCAGAATACGAAAGTCTGCTCAATCGTCCGGGAATGGCTCATGCTGGAATGACCGTTCAGTCTTTTGAACATTTGATTGTAATTCTTCTGATTATTGTTGCCAATATTGCCTTCTTTCTGCAAAAACTGAATTGGGGTAAAAGACAATGACAGAAATCATTAGTGGCTGGCTTATAGCATTCTTCACGCTGGCAATTATGAGTTTTCTTTACAGAGACAATCCGATTTATAAGTTAGCGGAGCACATATACGTTGGGGTTTCCGCCGGTTATTTGTTTGTGTTAGCAGTTGTGCAGACAATTAAACCAAATTTCTGGGACTGTGTCGCACCATTATTCACTTCTGCGCCTGGCGGGCAATGGACACGAATCGGCGCAGGTATCTTCGGTATTATGTTTTTATTACGGCTCCATAAAAAGACCTCCTGGGTCTCAACTTTCCCACTTGCGGTTATGGTCGGCACATTTACCGCCTTACGGATGTCAGGTCTCGCAAACAGTGACCTTGTGGGACAACTGCACGGCACAATAAATTGCCTTGACTATAGAGGACTTCCTCTCTTTGTGTGGGATAAACCTTCCATGGTTAACAATCTCCTGATAGTCGGCGGTGTTATCTGCGTCTTGAGTTACTTCTTCTTTTCTCTTGAACATCGTGGCGTGCTTAATATTGCCGGAAAAACCGGCATCTATTTTTTGATGATAACTTTTGGCTCTTCTTATGGCTATACCGTTATGGCACGCACCGCCGTGCTCATCGGCAGAGTCACCGACCTTTATACTTACAACACATCTCACTACGGCTATGCTACAATCATTTGCGCAATTATTATTATTACTTTTATCCACATTTCTAATGTGATTAAGAAAAGAGCTGAAAAGACATAGCGCTAACCGCGAAGGCGGGAGAGGTTGTATTGTCTCTTAAAATTTCTCATGCGCGATATTAATGATGAAAAAATTCCCGCGGTTGGTTTTGAAGTCCGGCGAGGGGCGACGCGTGGAGCGGGGTCACCTCTGGGTATTCTCTAATGAGATGGCTCAACTGGATGAAACGCAGGGAGGGGACGAGGTCGGCGTCTTCTCGGCGCGAGGGCGTTTCCTCGGCAATGCCCTCCTCAGTCCATCCGCGCTCATCCGCGCACGCATCTATGCAAGGCAGGCTGTTTCATGCGATGCCGGATTTATCGGCGCCCGCCTCACTGATGCCCTGAATTACCGCTGTGCCATCGGTTATGCGCGCCAATCATTCCGACTCTGCCACAGCGAGGCGGACTTCCTCCCCGGACTTGTGGTTGATGTCTATGGCGCTCAGACGGTGATTCAGATTTCCACAAAAGCCATGGATGACCGGCGCCCCCTTATTCTGGACGCCCTGCAAAAGGTCATGGCGCCTTCCAGTATTTATGAGCGAAGCGATGTGCCGCTTCGGGAGCTCGAGGGTCTTTCACAGGTGAAAGGTCTTCTTTTCGGAAATCTCACATCGCCTGTTGAGATTGAGGAAAATGGCGTGACCCTTCTTGCCGATATTGCCGAGGGTCAGAAGACCGGATATTTTCTTGACATGGTGGAAAACCGTCGCCGGCTTATATCCTGTTTCAAAGGGCGGCATGTCCTTGACCTTTTCTGTTACGTGGGTGCATGGTCGCTTTGCTCAGCGGCGCACGGCGCGGCGGACGCCATTGGGGTGGACTCATCAGCGCCCGCCATTGCACTGGCTCGCCGGTCGGCGGAGAGAAATACCCTCGCAGAAAAATGCCGCTTCTTAGACATGGATGCCTTTGACTTTCTGAAGGGGTGTCATGAGAGAGGGGAGAGGTTTGATTTCATTGTTGTGGACCCGCCGCCATTTGCCCGGAGGAAAAAGGATGTCAAGAGCGCCCTTGCCGCCTATCGCGACATCAATCTCCGCGCCATGCGCCTCCTTGCGCCGGGCGGCATACTTGCAACCGCCTCCTGCTCGCATAATGTCACGCCTGAGGATTTTCTCCAGGCGCTGACGCTTGCGACGCGGGATGCGCGGGTGGACCTGAGGCTTTTCTTCACCGGCGCACAATCGCCCGACCATCCTGTTCATTCAGGCACGCCTGAATCGGCTTATTTGAAATTTTTCGCATTTATGAGGATGTAACCGCCGATGCACGCATTTAGAACCGCTCATCTGCCCCGTAAAAGGAGTGATGTATGCCTGATGTGGTCTGCATAGGCGAGGTGATTGTGGATATGATTGCCACTGACAGGGATGCGGGGCTGGACGGGACGCGCGGTTTCGATAAATTCCCCGGCGGGGCGACGGCGAATGTGGCGGTCGGCGTCTGCCGCATGGGTGGCTCCAGCCGCTTTCTTGGCGTTGTGGCAGATGACCCGTTCGGCAGGTTTCTGATAGATGCCCTGCTTAAAGAGGGTGTTGATGTCAGCCGGATGAGGCGGCGCACAGGGGAACGCACGGTTATTGGATTTATCGCCCTGAGGTCTGACCAGACCAAGGGGGTGATTTTTTACCGCGACCCTCAGTCCGAGATGTTCCTCACGCCGGATGAACTCACGCCTGATGCCTTTTGCGACTCCTTATTTTTTCATTTCGGAATCATCTGTCTGAGCACGGAGGCAAAGCTTGCCGCAACCCGCAAGGCGCTCCAGATTGCGCGCGTGAACAATCTTCTCATCTCCTTTGACGTTAATTACCGTCCCCACGCATGGCAATCGAGCGCTCTTGCCCTTGACCGATTAATGGAGGCGCTTCCCTCGGTTGACATTCTGAAGATGGCTGAGGAGGAAATCCCGCTCCTCTTCGGAGGCGAGACGGAGGAAGAGGCTGTTCAAAAAATTCTGGCAATGGGTGTGAAGGCAATAATCATTTCACGAGGGGCAGATGGCGCTACACTTGTAACGCCCGGTCTTTGCATGTCGTCATCCGGTTTTCCCGTTAAGGCGGCGGAGACCACCGGTGCGGGAGACGCCTTCATTGCGGCGGTGCTCGTGTCTTTGACGCAAAAGCGGCGCGAGGGAAAAGTAATCCATGACATTACGAAAAGCGAGTGGGAGGAGATTCTGAGATATGCCAATGCCGCAGGTGCGCTCACCTGCACACGCCCGGGTGCCATGACCGCCATCCCATCCCTCAGCGAAGTCGCCGATTTCCTCTTAAAAATATGAAATAATCAGACCGAAATGGCTTGACCGCTTGCCGTTTGCGCCGTGAGCCGGAGTTAAATTATTCGATCATTCTTCGATTCGGGTGAACTTTCCTGTTTTAAGATTGCTTCAATCTGTTTCCAAAGCAAGGGCGCTTTGTTTGCAGCCACATCCCAGATTATTTCGTAATCCACACCAAAGTAATTATGAATCAGTTTGTCTCTCATCCCGGCTATGGCGCGCCACTCAATGCCTGGATGTTTTTCGCGAAATTCCGAAGGAATCTTCTTTGCCGCTTCGCCGATAATTTCAATACTGCGCGCAAATGCACGCTTTGCTGTCTCGTCCTGCAAGAACTGTTCCTTGGTGAGGCGCACGACCTCGCCACATAAATAAACCGTCTCGTCTCGTATGTGCCGCAGATATTCAAGCGGCGATAGGGACATATTCCACCTCCCTGAGGATGTGCGGGCCAATGTGCGGGCTCAGAGATTCAGGGGTGACAATCTCCACACGACGCTGAAAGATTTCCTCCAGCAGGAAAGATAACTGAATGAAATGATCAAAAGTTTTTTGTCCCGTCTCAAACTCCACTAATATATCCACATCGCTCTTTGTGGATGGCTCACCACGCACGAATGAGCCAAAAAGTCCAAGACGCTTGACGCCAAGCGTGTGGAATTGTCCGACTTTCTCGCGAATCGCATTCAGGATATCGTCTTTTGTCTCGGCAATTTTGACCAACTAATGTCTCCTTATGCTTTTAGCTCAAAATCATAAGGTTTTTTGAGCATCACATAGGCTGTGGTGTCAACAGTGAAAATGACTATTACATTAAATGAAATTCAATTTTATCGGTGTTAATTCCGCCTTTGGCGAATTCATCTGCGGTTACTCTTACTGAATAAAAAAGGGAGGGGCGTTTGAACCCCATCCCTGATTTCTTGTTGGCGGAACGGCTATTTTATTTTTTCTCTTGTCCTTTAGGTTTCAGGGTTGGCGATGTGATGGTATCGGCTTTTCTAATCGCCTTTGGGTTCGGCGCGGGGTGCTTCAGGATTTCATCTATCTTTTTCTGGACAGCCGCCTTTCTTTCCGCCTCCGTCATTTTCTCAAGTTCTTTTTTCTTTTGTTCGTTGATTTTCTTGAGCGTTTCCATGTCGGTTGGTTTAGGATTCGCAGGCGTTGGCGTGGGTTTTGCCTCCAGCTCGGCAAGCGTTTTTGCCAGTCCGTCCCGCATGTATTTATAAATCAGATAAACCTGCTCCTGCCCATTGGCGCGGACATAATACTGATTAGGCTGGTCCTTGCTTTCATGCCCGATGTAGAGAGTGGGCGTGGAAGAGGCGTCCTTCAGTGTGGCAGTGATTGTGGCGGACTGCGGTCCGATGCCATATTCCTCATACGGTTTCTGCGGGTAATCCTTGATAAAGGAAGAGGCGCGAAGTCGGGCAAAAGTATTCGCCATGCGCATTCCGTCATCCTTTTTGAGAGGGAAGGATTTTGGATACATACAGGTCCATTCATCAGAGGCAAGGCGCGCAAGCCTGATGTTGGGCTGCCCCGGCTGGGTGATAATGAAGCCGGTGATATTTTCCGGTTGCAGTTCAAAGATTGTCCGCTCGCGCCAGTTATCCTGCCCGCCCTGGAAGAGTCCCATCATCATGCCACTCACAGAAAGAACCTCATCTGAACCCTCGGTGCGGACATACGTTGTGGGCGCCATGTAGTTTGCCCCCATCTTCCCGATATACACATCTGCGATGAGGGCGTCATTCTTGCCGAAAAATTTCACCCGTGTGCCTGACGCCTTATCCACCTGGAATAAGGCGTGATTCTGGGGGTTCTTTGAGACGACCTCCCCCGCTCCCGACCTTTTGAAGGTCTCAAAGATGCGCTCGATATTAGCCTTTGCCGCAGGATGTTTGCGCTCCGGATTCGTGTACCACACCCCATTCACCCTGGATAGCGAGGCGGTGCTCATGCCATCATACTGGGAGATAAAGATGCGGTAACAATCCTCCGCCTTGACCTTTTCAAAGACCGGCACCCTCTTGATACCCTCCAGAGAGCGGGCACTCTTCTGCTTTTCCCCGGAAGGACCCTGGAACGGTTTTTCCGAAAGCAATACAATCACCACAAGGATGGCAGCGATAATGACAAGAATGAAGACATTTCTAACTTTCATATCTCCCTCTCCGAATGACAGATTGTGAACTCATAGTTCATCTTTATCTGATGGATTGTCCGGTTGTAGATGTAATAAAAACCTCTCCTTTATTCATCTCCTCTGGTCAGAATCATTTCATAATAGCGTCGTTTTGCCCGGACCAGCGGGATTCTGATAATGCCGAAGAGAATCACAAGGATAGGCACGCCGAGGATGGATAACCATTTAAATGTGGTTTTCTGCGAGTCTGTCAGGTCTTTATTGAGCGGGCGATTCGCCGAGGCGCGCATGCGGATGCCGATTAAATCCTGCCCGATTGCCATGCTGTCAATTGTATTTTCAAGAAATGCAAGATTATTGTTGGAACGCGTGGCATACAGAAACTGGTCGCGTGAGAAAAGGGAATTGCCTACAACCACAATTGAGGTCTTGGAGCTTTTATCCTTTCTTTGCTCCTGTGTGGTTCCTCTCGGGGCTGGCGGTTCGCTCTTTTCCTTATCTGGTGCGACGGATGGCGTCTCCGGCTTGGGGATTGGTTCCCCCTTGTATGCGCTGGTGAATTCACCCTCTGCAAGGAATGCGAGGGCGTATTTCTTGACATCATTCTTTGTGATTTTAGGCCTATCGCGATTGAAGGGATTCAGTTTAAAGGGGGCTGAGTTTTTGTATCCTCCATCCGTTGTTGATGCAAGGGTGAATATCTTGACCCCTTCGGGAATCTTGTCGGTGGTCGCAAGGGAGCCAGCCCAGGGGAGGACGAGGGCTGTCAGCCGCTTGGTAATGGCGTTTTCCCTGTTAAGGTCCTTTTCCACGCTCACCCAGAAGGGATATCTCATCATGGTCTGCATATAGCCCGTAGAGAAGGATGCCATGGCTGGGGAGCGGTAATCCTCAATCAGGTCATCATTGACCTGGATGCCATATTTGACGAGGATTTTTGCGATATTGGGTTTGTCAACATTCGCCTGAAGGGTGCGCTGGTCGATATTTACGGCATCCACGAGGCATATCAATTTCCCTCCGCGCATGACATACTGGTCAATTTCAAAGAGCTCGGATTCCGAAAAGTTTTTTGGCGAGATGATGAGAAGTATGTCCACATCTTCCGGGATTTTCTGTCCCTGCTCCAGCTTAAGTGGACGCGCCTGGTAGAGTTTCTGCACGGAGCGCATAAAACTCTGGTAGTCCTTTTCAAGGTCAATGGTTTCCTTGTTTATAATGATGCCTATCTCAACGGGTTTTTGCATAGAGACCTTTTTGATGGCGGCGGAGAGGTCATATTCAAGGGTTTCGGGGTCAATAATGGGAATTGCCTCCTTGCGGTCTTCATAATTGATTGTCATGCCGAAGTATGCCTCCATAACCTCAAGGGTGTGCTTGTCAATGGTCTGGAGATTGATTGGCGGGACGCCATCATATGCCAGTTTTCGTTTCAGCTCCTCATTTTCCATGGTAGGGTCAATGAATTCCACCCGGAGATTGCCCTTGGCGAAAGCCTGGTATTCCTTCAGAAGGTCTGCCACATCCTGGCGGACATTGGAGAGGTAAGGCGGCAACTTCTGGCTGAAATACGCCTTGATTGTCACTAAGTCTTTCAGGTTCCCGACCAGATTTTTACTGGACAATGAAAGGGTATAAAGCTTGTTCTCGGTCAGGTCAATCCGCCAGATGAGGTGGCGCGCCACAAGGAAATTTACCACCATCAAAATCAGGAGAACCGATATGACCACCACCAGAAGATTAGCGGTTTTTGAGACTTTGCCCACGGCGTTCCCTCCTCTCCGCCTCAGGCGGACTATCTTCGTGTCTTCAGTATGCACGCATTGAGATACAGGAAAAAGAATATCATAGAAAAGTAATACAAAATGTCTCGGATATCCAGCACTCCTCGTGCAATGTTCTCAAAATGCCGGCTTAAGGAGAGATACTGAAAGAGCGGCACCAGCGGCTGTGGGAGTGCAAACAATCCGAATGGGTCGCCAATCATGAACAGAAAGAAACAGATACAGGTGCCAATAATCCAGGCGGCAATCTGACTGTCAATGAGGGATGAGGCGAAAAGTCCTATCGCAAGATATGCCCCGCCCATCAGAAAGAGTCCGATGTATCCACCAATGACCGGTCCCTTATCAATCCCCACCTCCGGTGCAGCCGTCAATTTGGTCACCAGCGGCAGTGCAATGGTGAAAAGGATGGCAAGTCCCATGAAAATCCATCCCCCCAGGAATTTGCCAAGGATGACCTCCATATCCCGCACGGGTGAGGTCATCAGGGTCTCTATAGTCCCCTGCTTCTGCTCTTCTGCCCACAGGCGCATCGTGATGGCGGGGATGAACAAAATAAATATAACCGGCACAAGACTGAAAAATGTGCGCAGGTCAGCCTGTCCCCTGATAAAATACCCCCGCATGACAAGCCATTGAGAGACCACTAAAAAGGCTACAAGGAAGACATAAGCCAGCGGGGTGTTGAAATAACTTCGAAATTCTTTCTTAAGCATGACAATCGTGTTATACATCTCCCACCTCACATCAGGATGTTATTGAACCGGGGACATGGGGGCATGACCTCAGCCCGCCTTTCTCCCCGCTCCCCACTTCTCCCTCTCCTCTTTCAATGTGGAGGTTGTCAGCTCCCTGAAGATATCCTCTAAGCTTGCGCGCTCCTGACTGAGCTCAGTTATAACCCAGTTATTTTTAACGGCAAGGTTGAAGATATCCTCACTGGGGTCTTTATCCTTCGGCGCCTGGATTTCAAACCGGCAGTAGCCATCCTTTGAGTCGTCTAAGAGTTTCAGGCTCTCAATAGAGATGAGTTCCTGCAATTTGGACTGAACAATCTCTTTGGGTCCTTTTATCCTGACATAATACACCGTGCGTCCGCGGCTCCGCTCTACAAGCTCCTCTGTTGTGCCGTCAGCCACAAGCCTGCCGTTATGGATGATGATTGCGCGAGTGCAGGTGGTTGTAACCTCGGGAAGGATGTGGGTGCAGAGGATGATAGTCTTTTTCTTCCCGATCTTTTTGATAAGCTCGCGGATTTCTATAATCTGGTTCGGGTCAAGTCCAGAGGTGGGTTCGTCAAGGATGAGGATATCCGGGTCGTGGATGAGACACTGGGCAAGAGCCACGCGCTGGCGATAACCCTTGGAGAGCTCCCCTATATTTTTTTTAATCTCGCGCTCAAGACTGCAAATCTCCACCATATCCCGGACACGGGGAATTCTTCTGGATTTCGGTATGTGGCGCAATTCGGCGGTGAAGAGCAGATAATCCACAACCCCCATGTCCATATATAGAGGCGTGTTCTCGGGGAGATAGCCGATTTTTCTCCGGATTTCAAGCGAGTTGTCCCGGATGTTTAGGTCGCCAATCTTGACAGTCCCGTAATCTGGTTCGAGATAACATGTGATTATCTTCATTGTTGTGGTCTTGCCTGCTCCGTTGGGTCCCAGAAATCCCAGAATCTCCCCGGGTGCAACCTTGAAGGAGACCCTGTTCACTGCTATTGTCTCCCCAAAGCGTTTTGTAACATCCTTGACTGTTATCATAATTCCCACCCTTGAAGGTAGTTAGACATAAAAAAATACTATCCTAGAATAACAGCAATGCTCATGCCAGCATTGCAAGTCCTTGTGTTTCAGCAATTTATATCGGGGCTGGCATGCCGAATGGGTAAATTTGTCGCATCAATTGAAGACCTTTGTATTCCCCTTGTGACATTTTGAACAAGCGCTTGTGCGAGGGCGGTCTCTTAATTTTTCACATCCGGGAAGAGGATGCGGTTTTTAAATGCGGGGTCTATCTCCACAGCCTTCTGGAGCATGGCGGTTGCGTGGGATTTTTTCCCCATCTTTTCATACATGCAGGCAAGGTCGAAATAGAGTGAGGCGCTGTTTTTCTCCAGTTTCAGGGCATCCTCTAGGGTTTTGCGGGCGTTTGTGAGGTCCCCTTTCAGGTAGTAGGCGCGACCCAGCCTGTGCAGGAGATTGGCATCGCGGGGATACACCTTGCGCGCCTCTGTGAAAACAGAGATTGCCCTGTCATATTGTTTTTCATCAGTGAGGAGACCGCCGAGCGCCTTTGCGGACAACAGGTGCCCCGGCTCAGCCTTCAATGCCTCTTCCAGGGCGGTGCGGTATTCCTGAGTTTTCCCCTCCCGTGCCGCCAGTTCTGCCTTCAGATATAAAACCTCCGGGTCATTCGGGGCGCCTTTGAGAAGGTCATCCATGGATTGATGGGCATCGGCAATTCTCCCGAGTGTGATAAGCGCCCGGATTTTTTCCAACAGAGCGGGATGAAAGTCCCCTTTGCGTGTCAGCGCCCGGTCAAAGTCCTCAAGGGCGGCAGATGCCTGGTTTTCGCTCATGGCATGCCTTCCACGGTAATAATACATCGATGCCGTATCATCCTCGAAGGCGGCGAGGTCGCTGAGATAGACGTATATGCCGGGCATATTTGGTTTCAGTTTCAGGGATTCAAGTAAGAGAGTTCTTGCCTTTTGCAGGGTGGGGAGGTTTTTCATCCTGATGGGTCGTGCGGGGTCATCCTTCATCCGCGCAAATGTCTCCGCCGCCTCACGATAAGCCTTCTGTCCCTCCACCCGATATGTCTCGGCGAGTTGAAGGGGGTTCGTCTCGGGATACTGGATGTAATTTATCAGGCGGATGCCATGGAAATGAAGCATTGCCGCACCCAATGCGGCGGCAAAGACGGCAGCCAGCCAGAAGGGGAGAACACGCCTTATGAGCGTTGACTTATGTCTTTCGGAGTTATTCAAACTTCCACTCACAGTTTTGTTAAGATTCGCCGGATGGATGTGAAATGCAAGTGAATACTTTCATGCCCCCTATCGCCTGTTTTCAGCGTTTCTATTGTTTAAATTTAATTACCGCATCACTGAGAACGGGTTTATCCTGATACCATCCATACAGGTCGGTGCGCCACTGAAGCCAGGGGGTTTGTATGGTTCCCAGGGTGAGAGCGGTCTTGGGGTCAAACGCCTTCCACTCGCCCCATGTCATTGTGCCTTCCTTCTTAATGGTGCCGAAGCGGTAAAAATGCTCTATCCAGGACTTACCCGGTGTCTGTTCCTCAAACTTAAGCGAAAACTCCTTTCCCCTGTCATCCTTAGCGACCTCAACTGCCACAGAGGTATATGTGGAAACAATCGGGACTATCTCAAAGTGATTGACAATAGTCCAGTAGCGCTCCGTCACATCGTCGATGGAGACATCGAGGAAGCGGTCAACGAGGTCATAGCGCCCGATGTAATAACGCTGGGTGGCGTAAGGTCTTTCCTCAGTTGAAAAGTCATACGTCTTGAATGTTTTTTCATTTTCCACCTTGAGGCGGACCTTTGAGGCGGGATAATTTTTGAAATCCTTCAATGTCTGGACATCGATATAGACGTCGCACATGGTGGTCTTGAGCGTTTCGGGAAGGGGAAAGCTGAAAGAGATGGGCGGGGCGTTCTCAAAGGGCGAGGAGGCGAGCCAGATATGCCGCAGCGCCCACTCATTATCGCGGTCTTCAGGGAGTTCATCGCGTTGCGTGGGGGCGCCGGCAACCACATATTTCTTGTCGATATCAAACCGGATGGTTTTTGCATTCTCAAAATTTGTGGGATGAATCTCGCGTAGCGGGTTCACCTCAATTTCCGTTCCTATTCCCTGCATGAATGTGTCCTGGAATGCCCTCGTGTCCTCTCCCGCAGGTGCGAGATTCTTTGAATACTCAATGATGTCAAAGGTATATTCAGCCTGATTATCGTTCGGATTGCTCTCCTGGAGCAGGTAATTCGGGTTGACCTCAATGCGGAACTTGTTGTGACCGGGGCGATATTTCCATTTGGTGGCAAGGTCAACGGAGACACCGGGGGCGAGACCGGCAATGCGGATGTTGTCGCAGCAGTTTTCAGGACGAAGATTGATTCCCCACTCCTCAAACATGACATCGAAGGTGCCCGCGGGTTTGTCAGAATCGTTTTTGACGGTGAATTTTACATCTGTTTCATCCCCCTTGCGGAGGATGTTGCGCGAGAGATTCACACTCTCCATGAGGAGGGCAAGATTGGTGTGGGGAAGGATTTCCACCACACCGGAGGCGGTGTTGTTATCATAATTCCTCTCCACGATAGAGCGTGTGCTGTTGGCAACCACATAAATGCCGAATTTTCCCGTCTTTCCCAGGGGGTCCCATCTGAGGCGCGCCTTTTTCTCCTCGCCGGGGCGCAAGATATCAATCTTTTCCCCTTCACTGTAAAAGAAGGACTTGATGATTGCATTCTCTCTCCACGGTTTTTCAAAAAATGCCTGCACCATGAAATTTTTCGCCGTCTGACCTCCTGTGTTTTTAACGATGGCATTTATGAAAATGGTTTCACCTGTCAGGAAATGGTCGCTTTCGAAGGTTACGGAGTCGGGGAGGACTACAAGGTCCATTCCCTTGCCGACGTTGAATAGGCGCGTTGTGTGCATGACCCCATCGTAATTTTTGCTTTTCTGGTTGAAGGCTTCCAACCTGATGTCAAGCGGGATATTACCCATCGGGAAGACCGCATCGGAGGGATATTTGACCTCAATGGACTGGCCGCTCTTCAAAAAGTTAATTATTTTGGGGGTACCTATCTGGGAACCTCCGGCAAGGAGATACAGGCGCAGTCTGTAATAAGGCATCTTCCCAATGTTATAAACCGGCACGATGAATTCCGGCTTCACGCCGTCTGTGAGGGTCTCCGGTTTGGTCTTTATGGCGTCTGGATTCACCTCGCCGCGGTTTAAGGTTGTTTTTGATAGGACGGGCACATATTTTTCCACACGGAGAGGCTCCTTTCCAGCCGTCGCAAGCGCTTTGGCCGAGTCGGCCTCCTCCGGTATGACCGCCTCAAGGAAGAGGGTATGGACACCTGCTTCAGCCAGCCAGGCAAAATCAAAGCGCTCCCTTTGCATCGGTGGAACAGTTATGGTTTTTTCAAAAATCGGGGATGTTATATTTTTCTGCCGGAGCTGAACCTGGATGTTGTCAAGGGGGAATGGTGAGAGGTTATGGACTGATGGTATAACCTTGACCTTTTCATTTTCGTAAATCTTTCCCGGTTGTTGGGATTCAATATCAAGGCTCAATTCAAATTTCGGGTCATCCACATAAAAGAATGCCCCGCCAACCTCACTCAAGCCCAGGAAAGGATTGAGGGAATATGTGCAGAGGTTGTATTTTCCCGCAGGCGCATTCGGCGGGATATCATATTCCATACTGAAGGCGCCGTCAAAGGCGTGAGTTTTTATGTCCGTGGGGAGTTCTTCAAATCCGGGAGAGTGGATGAAGACATCTGTGAGTCCCCAGAAGGGCTGTGACTTGGTTGCGCCCTCAACCGAAATCTTACCGCCCTGCCGGCGATTAATGAAGATGGGGTGAACGGTGACTTTAGTTCCGGTGTCCACATGGGGGAATGAGAGTGCGGGGTCGCCAAGAAGGATGAACTGGTCAAGCAGGTGTTTATTGTTTTGTTCAAACCGATATGCGATTTTGGAATAGATAATCGCCTCGCCGAAGTTGTGAAGTCCCCTTTCCAAGACGCCCTGGTAAAACATCTGGATGAGGATTTTATGGTCTGTGGGGCTGGCGCCTGTGGTGGGTCCGTAGACACCGATGGCGCCACCCTTGTCATGCAGAACCATCTTTTCCCCCATCGACCTGTTCACCGGCGGTGTGGGATAGTCCAGCCAGCTGGTATCGCAGGTGGAGGCAGTCACAAAAAACAGTCTGTCGCCATTGACCACCTGCTCCAAATCGCTGAGGTGGAACAGGCGCTCGGATGTCCAGAGGTTGGGTCCGCCGTGGCCGATATAATTCAGTGTGAGAATTCCCTTGTTCATCATATCGATGAGATGTTCACGCGCCTTGATACTGGTCTTGCGCTTTCCGATGAACAGCAGGTCGAAGTATGAATAGTTTTGCTGGTAAATCCGGACAATGCGGGTTGTGGTGGGAAATACATTAGAGATGATGGACTCGGCAATCTGTGAGAACTCGCTTTCATCATCGGTGACAAAGGCATGGGTTGCCTCCCATCCGGCTGGGATGGATGGGAGAATTCCCTCATAGGTCTGGGATTTTTTGATGAGGGTGGCGACCTCATCTGGAGTATAAGCCGGGAATCGCCCAAGGGCAAAATCGGGCAGGTCATCATCGCCGCAGATAAGGGTGTATTCAGTGTCAGAATGGACATTCACGAAGGAGGTGCCGAGATTAAAGACAGGGACTTCATCCTGGAGCGCTCCGACAGGAATCTGGGCAGGGTCGCCTATATAATCACTCGTCTCTCCTACAAGCAACCCGTAACGCAGTCTGGGTCCCGGCGCATAATAATACCTGTACCGGAAAAACCTCTTCAGGCTTGTAAAATCCTTTTCTCCAAAGCCAAAACAGTCATAAATATCGTCCACATCCACAAGCATGACATTGAATCCGCTCTTCTTTTTTAACTCAACAAACGGCTGGAGGGCGTCAAGGAGGCGCTTATGAGTGATAATGATATAATCCCCCTCTCCCGCATCCGGCGTTAACAATTTTAAAGGCATTGCAGGGACGATGGCGCCCACAGACTCCGCCTTTGTCCACGAGCCAAGGATAAAGCGGCGTTCCCGGTCAAGATTGATTCGGGACAGGTAGTTGTAATCACTGGAAGAGGAGCGAGAAATAGGGATAACATCGCTGATTACCGGATTCAAGGCATCCGTCACGTCAAGGAGGTAATAACTTTGTCCCTCAGGCTGGGCAAATTTGAGGTCATAAAATCCGGGCGTCGTGGGCATTGGGAGCGAGAAGGAAAGGGGAGAGTAATTATTGGCGAGTCTGGAGGTGTAGTGAACATCAAAGCCGATGAAGTTGATAAAGGGAGACTGCCTTTCTTCCAAGCGCAATGGGACATAAAGGGTAAGTTCGTTCTCCCCGTCATTTAGATATTTTGCGGGTATTTTGCTTGTGAAGGTGTAATTCTGATATCCGTCCCATGAACAGGCGCCCACATATCTCTTGTTCCAGTAGATTTCGCAGTAACTCTTCAGTCTGGGATGCTGGCTGGTGAGGTGGACGTTCAGTGTGAAATTCTCGCCGCCGGGTTCGGGTGCGCTGCACTCCGTGTAATAGAAGCGGAACTCGCCGCGCTTGAGTTCATCCCAGAACCAATTGCCGTTCAGGAGGGGTGTGGGAAGTCTGTGGAAATAATTCTCTTTCGGGAAGAACCGGGCGGTCTGGCGCGCGCGGGTGAGCTCCCCCAATAACTCGCCCTTTTCGTTGAAATAGTTCCTCCGTGCCATGCGCAATGGGGTGGTTGTGGCTCCCTCCTTGTCAAACAGGAGCCAGTAAGTCTCGTATGGTTTGGGATCGGAGAAGGGAGGTGCGTAGAAATAAAATTTACCCCCAACGGCAAAATATTTGGCTCCTGTTTTATCAACATAAAGCGGAACCTGCTGTTCCTTGTGGAAGAGGGAGAGGTGATTATATTCAAGCCTCTCCACCGGCACGCCCGCATTTTTCAAGTCATCACTGCTGACGCCGTATAACCCGCCGTGATAGACAAACAATTTCACCGCCGGACCGGAGGTCAGTTTGTCATTCACGCAGTCTGCGAATGCCCTGTATGGGGCGAATTCCCGGTTGTCGGGCAAGGCATTCAGGTGGTAGGCAGTCATACATTCCGGATTCACGGTAATGCCCTTCAGGACATTTTCCGCAAGGGGGTCGCTTACGCGCCGCAGCTTCAGCGACGGAGCGTCGTGTGCCATAATTTCCTTATCATTTATGGGAGGGGCGCCAGTGAACCGGATATGCAGCTTCAACTCAAGAAGGCGGATATTCCTTTCAGCCATTGTGGGGATGGGATTGACTGTCAGGATTTCAAGAGATGCCAGTCTCCACGAGCGGAAGATTCCATAAGTCTCATATATGACCAGATCTCCCGCCTCCGGCAGTTTGTAGGATTTCAGTTCTCCCCATTTCGCCTCTTCTATTTTGAAATTCTTCTCATAAAAACCGAACAGGGCGGATTCCACCGCAATTGTGGCGTTTGTGTTTTCGGGGATGATTATGATGATTTTCTTTTTCTGCTTCAGGTTGTCAGGAATCGTGTGGTCGGGGGTGTTATTATTTGTTACAAGGATGTGCATCTCTTCGGCAGTATAGGAGAGGATTCTTGCCTGGATATTTTTCTGATAGGTTGTTTCCTCAGGAGTGGTGGGAAGTTCTGCCGCCAGATGCACTTTGAGAAATAAAAGTGTCAGGATAAAAAGCAACCACCCATATTTCTTCATGCGTTTTTTCCCCCTCAAAAGAAGCAAGGAATGAGACCCGATATCTTGAAACTGCGTTGCACGCCTGTTTTGCGGCGGGTCAGTCGCTTACGCTCCATAGCTTCAGCTACGGAGCGACGAGGCTTGCAACCATATCCCCCACCTCGGTTGTGGAATATCCCATCTTTCCCGCGGCAAGGCTTTTCAATTTTTCTCCCGTGACCCGCATGACAGCCTTTTCAATGGCGTCCGCGGCATCCTTTTCGCCTAAGTAATCCATCATCATCTGCCCCGCACAGATAGCCGCAAGGGGATTGATGACATTTTTGCCCGTATATTTGGGCGCGGAGCCGCCAATAGGCTCAAACATGGAAACACCCTCAGGATTCAGATTTCCGCCCGCGGCAATCCCCATGCCGCCCTGGATAATTGCCCCGAGGTCTGTGATGATATCCCCGAACATGTTGTCTGTCACGATGACATCGAACCACTCCGGGTTTTTGACCATCCACATGCAGGTGGCGTCCACATGAGCATACTCGCGTTTAATGTCGGGATAATCCATCGCCCCGATTTCATGGAAGGCACGCTCCCAGAGGTCAAAGGCATACGTGAGGACATTGGTTTTCCCGCACAGGGTGAGGGTCTTTTTCCTGTTGCGGTTGCGGGTGAGTTCAAAGGCGAACCTGAGACAACGCTCCACGCCTTTTCGCGTGTTGATGGAGGTCTGGATGGCGACCTCATCCGGTGTGCCCTTTTTCAGGATGCCGCCGCTTCCGGTGTAAAGTCCCTCCGTATTTTCACGCACCACAACGAAGTCAATCTCCTCAGGTCCTTTGTCCTTGAGCGGCGTCCAGACACCCGGATAGAGTTTCACAGGGCGCAGATTGATATATTGGTCAAGTGAGAAACGGAGGGCGAGGAGGATGCCCTTTTCCAGGATGCCGGGTTTCACATCGGGGTGACCGATTGCGCCAAGATAAATGGCGTCAAATTTTTTCAGCTCGTCTATGGCGCCAGCCGGGAGGGTTTCGCCGGTGCGCTTGTAATGCCCTCCGCCGAAGTCATAGCTTGTCAGGTCAAGTGTGAAGCCAAATCTGGCACTGGCAGACTTAAGGACCTTTAAGCCTTCACTGATGACCTCAGGTCCTGTCCCATCGCCCGGAATAACGGCAATCCTGTATGTTTTTCCCATAAAATTCCTCCGCAAAGCGAATCATATTTAAAAAAGAACAGTGTCCACAAAACTTTAGTCTGCTTATGGAATCCGACGATGTAAAGTCAACCATTTTTATAAGATAGCGCAGGGGGTGAAAGAGATTTAACCACTAAGTCACTAAGACACAAAGAAATATCCATCTCAATTGTATTCACATTGTGTCCGCCAGAGGCGGATAGTGTCTTCGTGGTTTTATTTTTCGTTAATATTTCCGCCTGAGGCGGATTGTTGAAGGCTCTGAAGGGTTGCATGAAGGTGTCTGGCGATAATGCGCCAGTCGGAATGCTCCTCCACATGGCGGCGCCCGCTCAGCCCCAACCGCATCATGCGGTCTATATCGCCCAGAAGACTCATGATGGCGGATGGGAATTCATCCACATCGCAGAGCACCATCAGTTTGTCATCACCCTTCGCCATGCCGCGGGCGCCCAGTGGTGTGGATATAACGGGCAGTCCTGCCGCGAGAAAGTCAAACATCTTGAGACTTGTCCCCGCGCCCGTAACCATGGGATTGACTGCGAAGTCCGCTGTTTTGAAAAGTATATTGCGCACCGGCTCCTCCACCTCAAAAAAGAGCTTCACATTGGAGGTTCGCCCGGAGAGGTTTTTCAAAACCCAGCACACGCTTCCCACGATAAAGAACAGGACATACGGCGTCCTTGGGGCTATTCGTTCAATGAGAAGGTGTCCAGCCTCAACATTCGGCGGATGGGCGCTTCCCACAAAGATGGCGATGGGGCTTGATGGAAGATTGAGATATGCCCGCCATTCCTCCTTTTCCTCCTTCAACGGTGGGGCGACCCTCGCCGTGTCCGTCCCGTTGGGGATGGTGGTGCATTTGCCCCTGACGCCAAAGGTGCGCTCAAAGGCCTCCCCCTCTTCATCGGAGACGGTTAGAATGGCAGTGCTTTCAAGAACTGCCCTGCGCTCTATACCGCGGACAAAACCGAGAAGGATTTTCCCTGAAACCCCTCTCAGCGTCTCGCCCTTCAATACAGTTTCATAATTGAGCGCCTCATAAATGCGGATTTTATCCTTAAATGGCTTGAGCAGGCGCCACTGGTAAGGATGGACGCAGATGAGGATGTCCCCGAAGGCGGCAGACTGCGCCACCTCCCGCCGCATAAGGCGATTCCTGTGGGCAAAGAAGATTCCGAGGATGTCGTCCACCGTGAACCTGAATAAACGCCCCATGAGACTTTCACACACGCGCTGATAGAATCCCTTGGGAATGGCGTATTGGATGAAATTTTCACTCAGGGATTTCTCCTCAATCTCATCAGTCTCCTTCTGAAGGCAGAGATAGGTCACAGGCAGGTTTTTTGAGAGTTCGCCATATAGGCTTGAGATGCGGTATTGTCCGCCATGGCGAGGTGAGTCAATTGCAAAATCATTTATCACAGTGATGCGCGGCTTGCCAAGACCCTCTATCGTTTCGTGCATCCGCCGGACAAGATGACTCCACTGATAATACTCCTCCACGAACCTCCGCCCATTGTATGATAGTTGCGCCCTCATGTCAGGACGCTCCAGCACCTCCCGGACTGATGCCTCAAAATCATCCGCCTCGGTCACAATGGCATCCCTGAAATTCGCAAGGGCAATCCCCCGGACGCCGGTGGGGGTGGCGACTATGGGCAGTCCCGCCGCAAGGTAATCAAACATCTTCAGATTGGTTCCGGAGCCGCTGAACATCGGATTCAGGGCAACATCCACTCCGTGGATGAGCAGTTGCTTCTCCTCCTCGTCAACCCGCCCGAGGAAACGGATGTTTGGTTCCTCCCGCCCCTCAAAATGCTTGCAGACATCCCCCGCAATGAGGAATAGCGCTCCGGGGAACCTCGGGGCAATTCCTTTCATTATGAACTCAACCGCCTCTTTATTCGGAGGATGTGCGCTTCCGAAAAAGAGGAGGGCAGGGCTCTCACTCAGGGAGAGTTTTTCCCTCGCCAGTCGGCGCTCTTCCGGTGTGGCGGGACGAACCTGCCCTGTATCCACACCGTTGGGAATCACAATGATTTTCATGGGACTCACATCATACAGGCTGGTCAGACGCCTGCGGTCTTCCTCAGAGGTGGCAAAGATGAGGTCAGCCTCGCGGCATAACCGCCCCTCCGCCCTTTTCACAAGCCAGCAGAGCATCCGCCCGAGAGCCCCTCTCAGCATCTGGCGGTGAAGGTCATATTCCACATTGTGGGCATCATAGAGCAAGAGTTGCCCCTTGCGTTTGTGCATGAGGGGGGCAAGGAATGGATGTTCATGTATTACAATATTCGCCCCATCGAGAAGCTCCTCCACCTTTGCCCTGAGGGGTGTGTGTCTGCGTGAGGCAAGCATGACAACCACGGCGGAACACTCGGGAAATCCGCCTATGGCTGAAAGGAAGCGGTGAAGATTCAGATGAACCTTTCCCTTGGGGATGCGGTATTCAACCATATTGGGGAAATGATGCACCACCTCCGGCTCCACAAAAAGGTGGGTCGGATTCACCATGGTGACATCATAATATTCGCGCAGATGGCGGTATATATGATAATAGCGGAGCTCGCCGCCGCTTTTCGGGGGGGTGAATGCGGGAAAGAAATTCAGCGCAAGGACCTTTTTACGGTTCTGAGTCATTAATCTTTCTCTTTGCGTCCTGGCGGTTAAAAAGCCCTTAGAGACCCTAAAAAAAGAAAATATTTTCACCACAGCCCGCCTGAGGCGAACACGGAGGACACAGAGATTTATGTTTTTTTCCATGTCCGACAACGGATATGGAAAGAGGAATTCTCCGTGATCTCTGTGTCTCTGTGGTGAAATTTATTATTATAGGTTTTCTTATTATGGGAATCGTCCCTGTCTTTATTTTATTCCCCTGACCGCATAATCCTGAAAGCCGAACAGGAGATTATTGAGTTTGTGAAAGTTATCATCAATAATCTTCCATTTTTTGGTCACGCTTAAGTGCCGCCAGTCCTCCACGGGCGAGCGCCAGAAGACCTGCGTCTCCCTGAACCCTACATACTGGAACAAAAATTCCGTGAGGGAGAAGGGGAGTGGCCTGTGATGGGTGTAATCAATATAAAACCAGCGGAGGGCGTAAAAGGATTCAGGATTGACCGTTTCCACAACAAATATCCCTCCCGGCTGGAGTTTTCTGCGTCCCATGTCTAAGAGGTCAAATATCTCACTGGTAGAGAGGTGTTCAATTACCTGGAGGGCAATAATACCGCGCAGATGATTATCCGGCAGTGAGTTCAGGAGTTCAAGACCGTCGGTGTGATAAACGTCAAGGTTATTATCTTTACAGTATTCCACCATAGAGAGATTGGAATCCACACCCTGGCAGGGGATGTCATTCTCCTTCAGGAGTTTGAGTAGTTCTCCCCGTCCACACCCGAAATCAAGGTAGGCGCCGCCCGTCTCGCCGAGGGCGGTGTTATGCTCGGATATCATATTCAGGTAGAAATCCTGACGCTCTCGGATGGACTCTTCCGAGCCACGGAACTGCTCTTCAAGGTGTAAATAGGTCTCATCATTGATGTTATCTTCCTGTTGCAGGAGCCTGAATATGTTCCGGGCTGTTAAGAGGCTGGCAAGTTTATTGATTTTGTCGTCCAGCAGGTCAGCCAGTCTGGAGGCGTGGTCTTTTGCCTCCTGGGTTTTGAAATCAAGTGTGCCGAATCCGGGCAATGTCTTTAAAAGGCCCTCTTTCTCATCATCTATTCGCTTATGGAGCATCTGCTGGAGATGTCCGATGCGGTCGCTTGTCAAGTCATTATTCTTGTCAATTGTTGAGACGAGATATAGTTTGATGGTCTCGATTACCTCATAGATGGTATTCCTTTCATCATCAATGCGTTTATTAATTGCCGCCTTTTCTTCCTCCGTCATGCCGCTCATGGTTTGCTT
>JAPLSR010000471.1 GCA_026398545.1 Candidatus Sumerlaeota bacterium
TTTCATCCAGTGCGGATTTCGCAAGCGCAAGGAGTAATGGCTCACAGGTACTGAGAATCGTCACCATTTGAAGTTCATCGGTTTCCATTGTGAGTCCTTATGTGTAACTTCTGAGTAAAAACTTTTTTATCCGTAGATTTCGCAGATTACTCAGATACACAATTATTTATAAAACGAATATCTGTCTTAATCTGTGTCATCTGTGAAATCTGTGGATGGTATTTATTTTCCTTAAATCTCCTGGTCTTATTTGAGAAATCACTTAACCCCGCGGCTTTCCCAGTAATCATCAAGGATGAGTTGCGCCTTCTGCTGCATCTGTCGCACGGCAACGTCAATGGCGCGTTCGTCCAATTCATTCAAAGGACCGGTGCGTGTGGTGTTAATTATTTTTCCATTTTCATCCGGCACCTGGCGAAGGAGAACCAACTGCAATGTCTCGCTGATAACGGCGTCAACGTTATGCCATGCGGGATGTGCGGGCGGACTGATTGAATCTGGAATTGTGTTAACAATGTATTGATAGAGTGGGTCGCCCTTGAAGATATCCTTATAGGTGATGCGAGAGGGGAGGACGCCAGCCTCGCGGTTGATTTCCTGTCCGACCTCAAGTGTGAACCAGCGTGCGAAACGTGCCGCGGCATCTGTCCGTTCCGGCTCTGCGGGACGATTAAAAACCATGTAAGAACCCACGCCATAGGATGCCATGATTTGCGGCTTGCCGGGCATCTGCGGGAATTGCACGGCGGCAACATTGAGCGGCGGAGGCGGTTCCTCGTTAGGATGCTCATTTATGAACTGGAGGCGGCGCTCGTTCTGCACCTTGACGGCGAGAAGTGACCAGAGACCCTGGCAGGTGACGGCGAGACGGCGCTGTTTGCCACCGAAGGCAGTCCAGGTGGCGTCATCCTGGATGCCGCCTGCACCGGGCAGGCTGACCTTATATTTATATTCAAGTTCGAGCAGACGCTTCAGTCCGAGGCGCGTCTCCAGTGAATCAATCAACATCCTGTGACCGTCATCGCTCATAATCTTCATCCCTTCGCCAAGGATGAAGGGATATGCCTCCCATTTTTCATAGCCCGTATTAAAACCAACACCATAGACATCGGTCTTGCCATCGCCGTTGCGGTCAAAGGTGAGTTTTTTCATTTTGGCGATGAACTCATCCCATGTCCATCTGCCATTTTCAGGGAGCGCCACGCCGCGCTCTTTGAAGATGTCCGTGTTGCAGACCATCACCATGCCCTCCTTGTACCACGGGAAGGCATAAGTGGTGCCCTGCCACTGGACGGCGCGGAGGATGGAGGGATGGATATCCTGGCGGAATGTCCGCCCAGCCGGGTCGCCGGGGATTTTTTCGTCGAGATATTTATTGAGCGGGGCGAGCAATCCAGCCTGGACATATTTTGGGTCGAGGACAGCCCCCGCCACATCAGGGGGACGATAGGCAAAGGCGGCAATTGCCATGCGTTCACCGCCCTTTGACCAACTCAGACAGGTGTATTGAATATCCACATCGGGGTGTTCTTTCTCATAGCGCGTAATGGAATTTTCGAGCCACTGGCGGACGGCTGGAAGTCGCGGGAAATCCCAGAAGATAATGAGCGTCTTCCCATGCTCACCCTTTGGCGCCATGCAGGAGAGAAAAAATAACATAATAATCAGGAAGTATGGGGAAAATTTCAGCCATTTATTCATCGTCCTGGACTCAATTCCATTGTGACTCATCGCATACTAAGCGGAGCATATAATTCTTTAATCCGCCTAAGGCGGAATATACAGGATTGACAGGATACAAAGATTATATCCTGAATATCCTGTCCATCCTTGTTAATCGTTTTTATTAAACTATTTAATGCTCCAGTTAATATTTCATATAAAAATATAGCAGGGTCTTATTGCCGAAATCAACGCATTTTTAAATGGTTTTTTATTGACAGACCGGCAGATGAGGCGGTTCAAGGGACATCATGAAAATTCACGAATATCAGGCGAGGGAAATATTCAATCATTTCGGGATTCCCACCAATGAGTGGATTGTGGCGGAATCTCCTGATGAGGTCGCTCAATTTGCGGCGGAGATTTCCGCAGAGGTGGTGGTCAAGGCTCAGGTGCATGTTGGCGGACGCGGCAAGGCTGGCGGGGTGAAACTGGCAAAAACACCCGAAGAGGCATACACGATTGCATCCCGCATCATCGGCATGGATATAAAAGGTCTCAAGGTAAGAAAGGTTATCGCCGCCCGCTCCATTGACATCAAGCGCGAGACATACCTCGGTATCACCATTGACCGCTCGGTGAAAAAGGTTGTCCTCATTGGAACGGCGCATGGCGGTGTGGAGATTGAGGAACTGGCACGGGAAAATCCGGAAGCGATACACAAGATTTATGTCAATCCCATCCTGCCTGTGCAGGATGATATTTTCAAAGAGATGGGCAATGTCCTTTTCTCCGAACCACATCTGGCGCGCCAGGCGGCTGACATCCTTTCCCGTTTGTATAACATCTTTCTGGAAAAAGATTGCTCACTTGCGGAAATCAACCCTCTTGTTCTTGATGGGGAAGGACGCATACTTGCCGCCGATGCCAAGATTAATCTTGATGACAACGCCCTGTGGCGCCATCCCGAGCTCGTCGCCCTTCAGGACATTGCTCAGGAGAATCCAAAGGAGATTGAGGCGAAGAAATACGGTCTTTCCTTTGTTGACCTCGACGGCAATATCGGCTGCATTGTAAATGGCGCGGGGCTGGCGATGGCAACAATGGACATGATAAAGGCGGCTGGCGGACAACCCGCAAATTTCCTTGATGTCGGCGGGAGCTCAAATCCCGAAAAGGTGCTTAATGCCATCCGCATAGTCCTGATGAATCCGAATGTTAAGGTTATAGTCATAAATATCTTTGGCGGAATCACACGCTGTGATGACATTGCCGCAGGACTCATTAAGGCAACAGGCTCCATGGAGATTCCTGTGCCGATATGTGTGCGGCTGACCGGCACCAATCAGGAAAGGGCGCAAGAGATGCTCCGCGGCACAAACCTCATCTCCGCCGACACCATGCGCGACGTCATCGCAAAAGCCGTCTCCTTCGTGTAAAGACAGACAACGATTCTGCATTTATATTTTACATCTGGCTTGTGTATTTATTTCATTTCGTGCCGTAGAGGTTTTGGGATCTGCTCTTTGCAGTATTAACAACATTTATACTTGAAAATTATTTATTATACAATTATTTAATATATATTTTAATAGATTAAGTGTTCTTAAATTACTTATGAAGACAAAGGGCAATAAAATTTATAAATTTTCAATCTCTATATTAATTATATGTATAATATGGGGTTGTTCTCAAAATATTATCATCACTAATAAATATATGAACGATTCAGATTTTAATGAAATTTTTCGGCGAACATTAAATTTATGCGAAAAAGAAGCTATTTATGATATAAAATATCATAATAATAAAATTCTTGCTCAGCTAAATCAATTCACAGATTTTTCAATAACGTCAAAACAACAGAAGAAATTTGATGATGCTTTATACCCATATTTTTTCGAAACTATAAGTACAACAAAAAATTTGGATGCTGTCAAATTGTTATGTGCCACCTTCCCCAATTCCGTTAATAAGGAAAAAAGTAAAGAACTTTGGGAAAATCTATTGATATCAGAAAAAGATCATCAAATATTCAAATCATCATTAATGGAGTATAAAAAATATTACCAGCACAACGAATCTTCATCGAATGAATTTAATATTTTAATTAAAAGAGTCAAAGAACAATATAATACTATCTCAAACCATGACCAGATAAAAGTATTCTTGGAAGAACAGGTTTATTTAATTAATGACTGTAGAATGAATGAATACCAATGGGATATATTTAAGAAAGAAGTATTACCAATATATTTAAATATAATTAGTGAAACAAAAGATTTATCAATATGCAGTGATTTTTGTTCGTCATTTGCAAATACTCCAATTAGAGATGATATTGATGAATATTGGCGGAACTATTTAATAGATACACCAAAGATTGAAGAATTTTATAAATATTTCAATATATATCAATTAACATTTGGGGAGAAATCTGAAATTATTCTAAGAATTATGCTTAATATCCAAATTGATAAAGCGTTAAAAACAAAAAGATGGGATGATTTATTAGACTTTATTAATAGAAGCGTATCGCATAAAAATATCCGTGAAATGGCACAAAAAGAATTTGATTCAAAGCTGTCAGATGATTTTTTATCATCGTCGAATGTAAATGAATTATCGTTATTTATCAAATTATTCCCATTATCTATACTGAGAGACAAGGCCTCAGAAAAACTTCAAGAATTGATGTTAAAAGAAGAAGAAGATAATTTTAAACAAGTATATGACTCAAATAATATTAAAATAATGAAAAAATATATAGAAAGTTCACCGCCCGAGAAATATAAGCATAAAGTATATCAAAGACTTGCCGTTCTTGTCTTTGAAAAAATATACAAAGCAAAAGATGCAAAAATATTGAGAGATTTTGCCAGACAATATTCTTCAGAAACTGTTGCACAGAAGGCAAATGAGTTGGCGGCAAATTTGGAATGGCATTATGCTCAAATTTCCTCATTAACAAGACAAAATAATCTAAACGGATTAATCCTATATCTAAAAAATTATCCGGACTCTCCTTATATTGATTTAGCTCAATTCAATCTTGAGAAACTACAGTTTATTAAAGAGATAAATGATTTAATAATTCAATTAACACCAGAGCCATCTGTTAAAAAAACAATACTATCAACGGAAGAAATTGCCGCTTTTGGAAAAAAAACATGTGTTCGCATAGAGACGGATAATGTATATGGGTCAGGAGTATTTATCAATTCTAACGGTTTAATTCTAACAAATTGGCATGTCATTGGAAATACCAAT
>JAPLSR010000445.1 GCA_026398545.1 Candidatus Sumerlaeota bacterium
AGGACGGCGCCATCCTCATCAGGGGGAAACAATATCAGTTGAGTGGGCGCTTTGAGACTGCTGTCTCTGTCGAGGCGACCCTGATTGATAAATTTCCCGCCCCGCCGGAACCGGCAAGCAAGCAGGAACCGCCACGTCTGAACCAGTACACCCTTGAACTCAAAACAAAAGAGGCGGTGCGGGAGTGGTCGCCGCGACTTGTGCTGAGCCTGTCACATCTTCCCTGAGTCAGCTGTGATGCGGATGTTTTTTTAATCCA
The DNA here is from genome assembly GCA_026398545.1 of Candidatus Sumerlaeota bacterium. Taxonomy (GTDB): domain Bacteria; phylum Sumerlaeota; class Sumerlaeia; order MWCT01; family MWCT01; genus JAPLSR01. Next base: position 260 of record JAPLSR010000445.1, read on the forward strand.
TGATGCTGAGCCTGACATCAATTCTCATCTTCTTTGTATGGTTTAATCTTGAAAAACGTCCCTTGAGTGTGATGGCGTATTAACCACTGTGAGTGAGATGTCCAGATTGTTTCAGCACGGAATAAACATGCAGTTTTTGCTGATTGCAGGAGCCGTTATTCTTTTCGCGGGATTTCTCATCCTGAGCTTTTATCTGGAGGCGAAGCGGCGAAAGGAACTGCTCGCATGGGCGCAGTCAAAGGGACTGGTTTTTTCCGCCGGCAAAAATTATGGCATGGAGACGCGTTTTCCAGAACTCTCCGCCCTCCGCCAGGGGGAAAACCGCTATGCCTGTAATGTCATGGAGGGGGATTGGGCAGGGCGTCCCGTCACCGCCTTTGACTACCATTATGAAACCCATTCCCACGATTCAAAGGGTCGCCGCCAGACACACCATTACAATTTTTCAACCGTTGTCATCGGCTCCCGTCTTCCTCTGAAACAACTCTTTATACGTCCCGAGGGGTTGTTTGACAAGGTGGCGGAATTTTTTGGCATCGATGATATCGATTTCGAATCCGCGGAGTTCAGCCGGAAATTTTATGTCAAGGCGAAGGACCGCAAATGGGCTTATGATGTAATCCATACGCGCACAATGGAATTTCTGCTCGGAAGCCCGCGATTTACCATTCAGTTCATCCCGATGGCAGTGGCGGCTTGGCGTGCCTCAACATTTTCCGTTCGGGATTTTGAAGCCGCCGCAGAGGTCATTCGCGGCATCCTCGACCGCCTGCCGGATTATTTGGTTAAACAATTAAAGGAAGGTTTTTAAAGTTATCCTGAAAGCAAAGGAGATGTCTTTATGCCGGAACAGTATCTTGTCCCACTTTTGATACTTTTGTTCGTTGTCCTTTTTCCCATAATCTGGTTCATAGCGACGTATAATACCCTTGTGCGGTTGAGGAATTTCTGCCGCGAATCATGGTCGGGCATAGACACGGAGCTGAAGCGGCGTTATGACCTGATTCCCAATCTTGTTGAGACGGTGAGGGGTTATGCGAGGCATGAGCGTGAGACGCTTGAGCGAGTGGTTGAGGCGCGCAACTGCGCCATCGCCTCCACAGGTTCGCCGGCATCTCAGGCTAAGGATGAGAATGTCCTTGTCGGCTCATTAAAATCCCTTTTTGCCGTTGTGGAAAATTATCCCGTCCTGAAGGCGAGCGAGAATTTTTTAAAGCTCCAGGAGGAGCTGGCGAACACAGAAGACCGCATTCAGGCGGCGCGGCGATTTTACAATGCCAATGTGCGCGACCTGAACACGCGTATTGAAGTCATTCCCTCCAATATCATTGCCTCAATCTTCGGATTTAAAAAAGAGGAATATTTCGAGATTGAGAGCGCAATTGAACGCGCCGCCCCAAAGGTTAGTCTCTGACCTGCGGGATAAAATTTGATTTCTGAACTTGACATGGAGCGATTCATTCTGACACTTGAAAATTTCGATAAATAAATTACCAATATCGGACAAAAAAATTTGCGCCATTAGCTCAACTGGTAGAGCAGTGGACTCTTAATCCATTGGTTTCAGGTTCGAGTCCTGGATGGCGCACCAGACATAACGCCCCGGAAGGTCAATAAAGACAAGGCTTTCCGGGGCTTTTCTTTTTTCCGGCGTCCTCCGCACAAAAACCCCGAAGCGGATTTTCCCTCTGAGTTTTCTGCGTGCTCGCTCCGTCGCCAGAGCTATGGAGCGTCGGCGACTGCGTGAAATAAAATAAAATCAATCTCACACAGAGGCGCAGAGTTCACAGAAAAAGAGGAAAATGCCAATATTTCAGAGATCTCAAATAATTTACTGATGAGAAAATAGAATGAGTTGTTATTGACTTCCCGCCAAATCAAAGATAAAAGAAATTGTTTATTATCTAAGAGTTGAAAGGGATGTAACATTATGGAGCATCGTCTTTCACTGAAATTTTATACATTTTTATAGGGGTTCTGACCCTCTATTGTTCCGGCGTAAACGGGTATTGGTCGTTGATGATGAGGCGTCAAATCGAGAACTGCTCGAGGCGCTCCTCACGGAGTTGCGCGAAGATCGCAAGGTCCTGGCGGTCGCCGCCGCCGAGCAAGCCACCGCCGCCAAGGACGAGGCGCTGCAATCGCTCACCGACGACATGAAGGCCGACCTGCGCTACGCCGAGCAACACGGTGATGGCGGTGCTGTGAGCAGGATCACTGAGCCAGCAAAAGGAAGAAGATACGCACAATTCGCCGTAACAATCCCAAGAAAGAGGGAAAATCTCATGATAACGAAGAAAGCGATTTTCATCTTGTTGTTCTGCTGTCTTGTTCCGCTTGTCTGCGCGCAAAACATATCTTTGATCAAAGACATCAATACGATTCCAACGGGATCGTCTCCGTCGCGGGCAGTAACCATGGGTTCCTTCGCGTTTTTCACCGCCGATGATGGGATCCATGGCGTGGAATTATGGAAAACCGATGGGACTGCAGAAAATACGGCAATGGTCAAGGATATCAATCTAGGGACATACTCCTCATCGCCCAGCAATTTAGTCGAAATGAATGGGATTCTTTATTTTTTCACATCTCACGGTGTTGCTGGTAAAGAACTTTGGCGATCCAATGGCACGGAAGCAGGAACGGTTATGGTGGCGTACATTAGTTCGAGTATGTATTCCTCTCCATCAGAATTGGTCGCTATGAACGGGATTCTTTACTTCTCCGCCGATGACGGGACGCATGGACCGGAACTATGGAAGAGCGACGGATCTGATTCTGGAACCCAGATGATTATCGACATTGATCCGAGATCGTACGGCACTGCGCCATCATATCTCACAGCCGTGAACGGAACCTTATTTTTCGTGGCATCAGACCATGTCGCGGGGTTGGAATTATGGAAAAGTGATGGTACCGCCTCTGGGACAAGCATGGTAAAGATAATTAACCCAAGTACTTCAGATTACTCTGGCGGCCCGCAGGAACTGGTCAATAGCAATGGCGTGCTTTTTTTCACTGCAAACGATGGGACGAATGGCCGTGAACTCTGGAAAAGCGACGGAACCGCCTCTGGAACAGTCCTTGTTCAGAATCTCGACACCGACACGACAGACTATTCGGGCCCCGAAAATCTGGTCAGTGTCGGCAATAAAGTTTTCCTTATTCTGGACACTACTGAGGGACTCTGGGCGAGCGATGGAACGGCGACAGGCACTGTCAAGGTGAGCAGCGCTACATTTCCACGTGCTTTGACCGCAATGAATGGTTTGCTGTTTTTCAATGCCAATGGCGATCTCTGGAAAAGTGATGGAACATTGTCTGGAACCACCATGGTTCACGCGGTGGCGCCCATCGAAATGTGTAATGTGAGTGGCACGCTTTTTTTCAATGGCTATGATTCCTCCTCCGGCTACGAATTGTGGAAGAGCGACGGGACTCTTGCAGGCACAATGCTTGTCAAGGACGCCTTTGCGGGAAACAGTGGAGTAAGCCCGACAAATCTATCCGACTTCAACGGTTTTTGCCTGTTTTCCGCAACAGAAGCATCTTATGGACAGGAAATCTGGATCAGCAATGGTTCTTCCGCGGGAACATTCAATGTAAAAGATATCAACACGGTCGGCACGCTGGACTCCGAGTTGGCAGATTTCGTCGGCTATAATAACAATCTGTACTTCTATGTGCTTAACGGCACTGCTCCGGGCTTGTGGAGGAGCGATGGTTCCGGCGACGGCACATATCGATTCAGGCAAATAACTCCCGGCAGCTACAGAGATGAAGTGGCGAATTGTTCTGCAGCTTATGGAGGATTCCTATTTTTTTCGGATGGTTACACGCTGTATAAAAGCGACGGATCTGCGCTCGGAACTCTGGAGTTTTATAGCGATTCCGGCTCTTTGTGGGGAATTCACAGTTTGTTTCCGTTGCGAACAATCAACGACTCCCAACAGATGCTGTATTTTGCCGTGGACGACCGGCTTTACAAGACGGCAGCGAACGGGACCCCACAACGCTTGAAAGATACAGCGTTCGGTATGTTTAAAGGCGAGATTAGACACATGACAAGCGTGTATCCGGATGTTGCGCCGCAAAACGCACAGCTCTTTTTTACCTGCCATACCGGCGGTCTCTTTTCTGATTATCAACTATTCGTCAGCAACGGAACGATCAGTGGGACGAGGGAGATTACTGTGGATTTTTCCAATGACAGTGATCCGCAGAATCTCACGAATGTGAATGGAGTCTGTTTCTTCAC
>JAPLSR010000138.1 GCA_026398545.1 Candidatus Sumerlaeota bacterium
CACCACCACAACAGTTGCAATCACGGGACGTTTTGCCACAAACTTTACAGTCCCTGCCATTCCGCTCTTATATGGATCGGTCATAATATCTATCATGCTTGATTATAATATATCCAATCTAACAGAAAAAAATTCATTCACCCGCGCACACCTGTCAAGCTTGTTTTACCCAAAACATCGGATAATTTCACGTCGGAGACACGCCGTGGCGGGCAGAGAGCGTGGATAACGCAAAGATATTTGTAATATATATTAATGATATATCTGTTTTTTATTGACTCATTCAATTTCACATTTATTGTTCGCTTAATCATGTTTTTGAGATATAACATTATAAGATCTTGCAATTTTCGTCCCCATCAGTATCTGAAACTAAAAACAGTGGGGTGATTAATGCCCATCATCAATTACAAAACCAAGGAACTGAACTGCAAGATTGTCTATGTGGGCCCAAGTCTGGGGGGGAAAACCACAAACATCCAGGCAATCCATCACTCGGTTCCCTCCCACTTCCGCACCCCTCTCCAATCCATCGATACTGATGGAGACCGGACGCTCTATTTTGACTACTTCGCCCTTAACCTGACAGATATTCATGGATACAAAACCAAATTTCTTATCTATGGCGTGCCAGGTCAGCCGTATTACAAATCCACCCGGAAGATGGTTCTGAACGGAGTGGATGGACTCGTGTTTATCGCCGACTCGGACAAATACCGAATGTCGGACAATCTGGAGAGCATACTCGACCTGAAAGGGATGCTGAGGGAATACGGATATATATATGAGGATATCCCCTTTGTCATTCAATACAATAAACGAGACCTCCCCAACATTACGTCGATGGAAGAATTTGAGCGGGTCCTGAATAGCAGGGGAAGCAAATCGTTTGAGGCGGTGGCGATTCAAAACAGAGGCGTCATTGAGACATTCAAGGCAATTTGTGAAGAGGTCGTGGAAAAGCTGAACCGAACCCTTGCCTCAGGCAGGTCTAAGCAGGGTAGCATGGAAAACCATAAGTAGGTTTAACAATGAAAAATCCCACTGAGAGTGCCATAAAGAAAAACCTTTTCATATCTGAGAGTGAGTTTCAACTCTTAGATGAAAAACTATCCAATCTTGTAGTTTCCACAAATTCCCGGTGCGCCCTGCTCATAGACAAGAGCGGTTATCTCATCCTTGCGAAGGGACATTTTCATTTCGTCCCGCCGGATGATATGGGGGTCATGGCATCCGGTGCCTTTTCAGCCCTCTGCAACATGATGGATATGACGGCGGCACATCTGACCATCTCATATCACTTCCCCGGCGCGGAATCGCTGCATTTCTGCGTAATCAGCCCAAATATCTTCCTTGTAATCGTCTATAAGGCAAATCCTCAGGAAACCCTGAAGAAGAGTGAGGAAATCATGAAGATGAGCCGGCTCTTTGCGAAAGAAATCAAGGGTCTCATAGGCAAGCGAGGAGTAAAGGATAAAGGACCCGCCTCCTTTGATTTCATTACCAAAAAGATAGACGAGATTTTCAAAAAGGAGGTATAGTCTGCATATCCGTGCTTCAGGTGCGGCGCTCCTTTCCTTGCGCCGCAATATCCGCCTCAGGCGGACATCCTTCATCCTTCATATTTCATGCCTCACTTTGACAATGTCTGAAACACTCCCCATAATGCCCAGAGAGGAATCCGTCATGCAGGCGCTGAAATATGAGCGCATATCTGCAGGACTTTTGTGCGGGGCGGCGTTCCTTACGGGCATGCTCATCTACCTTCTTCCACCGGAAAAGGGCGGTATCTACCCCACCTGTCTCTTTCACACCCTGACCGGTCTTTACTGTCCCAGCTGCGGCTCAACGCGCGCTCTTCACAATCTGATGCACGGACGGATTCTCACAGCACTCAGGTTTAACCCCCTTGTGGCGATTGTTTCCATCCCTGTGGCACTGTATTTCCTGAAACTCGGGAGATTTGCCCTGACGGGGAGAACATTCAGGTGGAGAATCAGGCTTAAAAATTTGAAAATGAAAAAGGGGACACTCTGGATATTACTCGCAGGTGTGCTTATCTTCTGGATTCTGCGCAACATACACCTATCCCCATTCTCCCTTCTGGCGCCTCCGTCCACCTCAGGCGGATAAATATGCACGATATTTTTTGACATGGACTGCTGACTTAGGGGATTCTTTTATATGGTATTCAGTCAGGGCGAAAAATGATCACAAAAAAAATTCTCCTGCTCGGTTCAACAGGCTCCATCGGGACACGCACCCTCGATGTCGTCAGGGATTTCTCCGAGAGTCTTTCCATCTGCGGACTTTCCACTTTCGGGCGATGCGACCTTCTAACAAGACAGGTTGAGGAGTTTCATCCCGTCGCCATCAACGTCTCAGACCCATCTAAGGCGGCTGAAGGGCGGAGTCTCGCAGACACTTACGGCATTAAACTCACCCTCGGCGAGGAGGGACTCGCGGAACTCATCGGCATCTGCGAGCCGGATATCGTGGTAGTCGCTACGGTGGGCATCGCCGGATTAATACCAACATTATCCGCCATCGAATACGGCGCTGACGTTGCGCTGGCAAACAAGGAGGTGCTGGTCACAGGTGGGCACCTTGTCATGGAGGCGGCGCGAAAACAGGGCGTCCGCATCCTGCCCATTGACAGTGAACACAACGCCGTATCCCGGTGCATGACAGGAGCCGACTCCGCCAAAGTGCTAACGACGGCAGGACAGGACACATTCAAGGTGCGGCGCATTATCCTCACCGCCTCTGGAGGACCGTTCCGTCATCTCTCACGGGAGGAACTGGAACATGTGACCGTTGACCAGGCGCTTAACCACCCCACCTGGCGCATGGGACCCAAAATCACAATAGACTCCGCCACACTTATGAACAAAGGGTTTGAAGTCATTGAGGGGCATCACCTCTTTGGCATTCCAACGTATAAAATCGATGTCTTGATTCACCCCCAGAGCATCATTCATTCCCTTGTTGAATATGTGGATGGTGTCCTTCTTGCGCAGCTCAGCATCGCGGATATGTATCTACCCATACAGAATGCCTTACTTTTTCCCGAAAGGCTTCCCAATCGCCTTGCGCCTCTCAACCTCGCCTCACTTTCCGCACTGACTTTTGAACAGCCGGATATGGAGCGTTTCCCCTGCCTTGCCTACGCTTACGAGTCAGCCCGGATGGGAGGCACTGCCACCGTCGCACTGAACGCCGCCAATGAGGTGGCGGTGAGGCGTTTCCTGAACAGGGAGATTCCCTTCATGCGCATCCCCCGTATCATCCGCGAAACACTTGACAGACATGAACAACTTCCATCAGACAACATTGAGGCAATTCAGGAGGCGGACAGGCGGGCACGGGAGGTGGATGAGGCTATCTAAGATTTAGAATCGCTAAGAAGCTAATCCATATTTAGGATTTAAAAAATGAGTATCACAGGACTTATCGCAATCATATTCACATTCGGCGTTGCCATCCTTGCGCATGAGTTCGGGCATTTCATCTTTGCCAAGCTATTAGGCGTCGAGGTGGAGACATTTTCCATCGGGATGGGGAAAAAGGTCATCAAAATCAAGCGGGGCGAAACCACTTACTGCCTGAGCGCCATTCCCTTCGGGGGATATGTTGTCCTGAAGGGCGCCATATCAAAAGAGATGGAGGCGCAGCTCCGGGAGAATGAGGAAAAAGCAAAGGAAAAGAAGGAGGGCGAAAAGGATAAGAAATCCCTGCCGGAGATGGTATCGGATGATATCCTCTCACTCAGGAGCAAACCCCTCCCTGTGAAGGTCGCCATTTACGCCTCAGGCGTCTTCATGAACTTTGTTGTGGCAATCATAACCTTCACGGCAATCATGGTTATCGGCATGGATGTGCCGGTGCCGAAACCGCCCATTGTGGGCTTTGTGGCGCCAGCCACGATTCCGGAGCAGATGGGCATCAAACAGGGCGACAGGGTGAAGACGGTGAATGGAAAACCGGTGAAGAATTTTAACGAAATCTACGAGCGCCTGGAGGGCCTTATTGATACAAAAGCCACCACCTTTACAATCACGTTTGCGCGGGGTGAAAAGACATTTAACGTGGGCGTTCCTCTCAACATCAAATCCCAGAAATTTCTGGGGTTTATAAGTAATTTCCATCCACCGCTTTCGCCTTACATTGAGGATGTCATATATAACCAGCCGGCGGACAGGGCTAACATCATGCCGGGGGATTATGTCCTTGAGGTCAATGACAAGCCAATCAATGACTGGATGCAGATGGCGGAGACGATTCGCTCAAGCGTGGGGAAGCCCGTGCGGCTCAAGATTCGCCGGGGAAATCAATACCTTTTCAAGGTTGTCACACCTGTGAGCCGACCGGAGGAGCCGGAGGTGGGGCAGCTGGGCATCATCAGCGGGGAGCCGGAGAAGATAGTGAAACGCCTGTCTGTGGGTAAGGCGGTGGGCGAGAGTTTCACTATCAGTTATCACATCATGGGGTTTGTGGTTGTAAATACATACAAATTATTCGCACGATTCAATGTCCGGGAGATAGGTGATAACATGGGCGGACCGGTGGCAATTGCAATTGAATCCTACCGTCAGGCGAAAAGCGGTCTGCGCAACTATTTTTACTTCTTCGGCGCTTTTAATATCATGCTCCTGATGCTGAATATCCTTCCACTGCCGATTCTGGATGGCGGACACATCCTTTTTTCAACCATAGAATCCGTTTTCAGGAAGTCTATCCCTGCCAAGGCTCTGCTCCATATCTATTCCATCATGATTATAATTCTCATCGCCCTTGCGTTACTTGTGACATATAATGATATTGTGCAAAACTTCTGGAGACTGGGTTTTCCCTGATGCTGAAAAGGAGACAAAGCCGAAAAATCTTCGTGGGGACTGTGCCAGTTGGCGGCGGTGCGCCCATCACGGTGCAGTCAATGACCAAGACCCTGACCTCGGATACGGGAGCCACACTGGATGAAATCCGCCGGCTCGCCCGGGCGGGGTGTGACATCATTCGCTGCGCCGTTCCGGATGAAAAGTCCGCACACGCCCTGCGCACAATCTGCGGGGAATCCCCCATACCCGTCATTGCAGACATCCACTTCAGTCATAAACTTGCCCTCATTGCCATAGAATCCGGGGTTCACGGACTCCGCCTTAATCCGGGGAACTTAAAAAAGCCTGAATACATACGCACCGTTGCCCGTGAGGCGACCGCGGCGGGCATCCCCATCCGCGTGGGCGTCAATGTGGGTTCAATCTCGGAAGAACGGCGGAAAAAGGTCAAATGCGGCGCCTGCACACTGCCTGAGGCAATGGTGGAAAGCGCCATCGGGCATATCCGTATGCTGGAGAATGCGGGATTCGACAAAATCAAGGTGGCGCTCAAGGCATCAGACGTCATGACCACGGTTGAGGCTTACCGTCTCATGGCAGGAAGGTGCGACTATCCATTTCATGTGGGGATAACAGAGGCGGGCACTATCCGCACCGGCGCTATCAAGTCCAGTGTTGGCATCGGCATCTTACTTCAGGAGGGACTTGTGGACACACTGCGGGTCTCACTGACCGCCGACCCCATTGAGGAGGTTTTCACCGGCATAAAGATACTCCAGACACTGGGTTTGCGGGAGGCTGGACCGGAACTGGTCTCCTGTCCCACATGCGGGCGTCTCCAGATTGACCTGCTCCCACTGGCTGAGATGGTCGAAAGGGCGCTCGCGGCGGAACGGCTCCCCATCAGGGTTGCAGTGATGGGATGTGTGGTGAACGGACCCGGGGAGGCGGCCGGGGCGGATGTGGGCATTGCGGGAGGCAAGGGCGTGGGTATTCTCTTCCGAAAGGGAAAAATTGTGCGCCGGGTGCCCGAGGCGGAACTCTTCACCGCCCTTATGAAAGAGATTGAAAGGCTTAAAAAGGAAAGACGGACGAGGAAACAAAAAACACCACCCGGATGATGGACATTATAACATCAATTTGTCCTTTGTCCGCCTGAGGCGGATTTGTCCTTCCATTACTTTGTATCGGGTGCCTGATTCATGACCGAACCCCTGCTCATCAAAGATGCACTTGAAAAGAGCGCGGAATATCTGCGCGCAAGAGGCAGTTCAAGCCCACGCCTGGACGCCGAGCTCCTCCTGGGACACACCCTTTGCCTCAGCCGCCTG
>JAPLSR010000437.1 GCA_026398545.1 Candidatus Sumerlaeota bacterium
GTCTTTTCCGTCAGATAGATGCGGAAAACCGCCTCCGTGCGGGATTGCGGCACCGGCTTTCCCAGGTATTCGGTCAGGGGCGACCCGCAGAAGTTCAGGATATACTGTTCCGCTTCCGCGACGTTTTTGTTCTCATTGAGCAGCAGCAATGCCTTCCAAATGTCCTGCCCGATACCCGCTTTCCGGGAGGACATGATGGGACTGCGGGCGATGGAGTCGAGACCCTCCCGGAGCCTCTCTTGCACGAACTGCCCGTAGGATTTCTCCGTTCGCTCCTCCGCCGCAGCCTGGGAACGGCTCGCAAACGCCAGCAGCGAAAAAATGAACAAAGCAAGCATGTGTCTCATGGGTGTGGTTCCTTTCATTGCTCCTCCTCTTCCTCTCCGGCTGAGGAGGTGTCCTCGGGAAGGGAGGCGGGTCCGCAGGCCCACGCGACGGGGGCTCGCGAGGCCCGCCCTCGGCATGAGCCCGTGGATTCGCCGCATCGCTTTCATGATCGGACCGGTTGGCACGAACGTCCTTCCGTCTATTTGAAACGGGCCCCGGTGACGAAGATCATCGCATCGTGCTTGAGGGTCTTGTCGTACATGCCCCACCGGAAATTCGTTTTCCCCTCCGGTCTTTCGTAATATCCTTCGCCAACCTTGTTGCCATTGAGATACACCTCGTAGTTGTGCCCGTTATCCCTGACCTTCAGGTGAAAGCTTTTCCCGGTCATCTTTTCCGCGATGATCTTGTCTTCCTGGCCCCTGCGGTGATTCAGAATAACATCTCCCTCATCGTTCATGTCGATGTGGACCGCCCACTCGTTCTTGTTGTTCATCACTTGGAACATGGCGCAGGGGTGAGGCTTGACGATGGTGTAGGTTCCCTCCCACTCGTGCCAATAGCCCCGCTCCCAGCTCAACATGCTGAAGGCCTCGACCCGTCCGGCGTCCGGACGCGAGTTGCGCACGTTGTGCTCACCCTTGAAGAGGCGGAAGACCTGAGTGTCGCCGTCCTCCTGATACCATCGCGTCCACTTTGGGAAATCCTTGCGCTGGATGACACTGTTGCAGAGCGTGTGGATTCCGATGTCCTGCGGAATGGGGTGGTTGCTCTCCACAAATTGCTTCAGCGACGCCTTGTTGACCGTGATTTTCGATCCCTGGACGCCATTGTTTGAGTTCTGTCCTACGGGGATGGTCCCGCCGTCGAGGAGGGATTGGAAGGAGGGGTCGCTTCCGGTTTGGGTGTAGAGCCCCGCCACATCGCCTCCGGATCTGTCGGGCTTGGCCACCGGCGGTGCGCCGTGCGGCTCAGCCGCCTCTGCATAAACCATTGCAAAAGACATCAGTGTGGTCATCAGGAGTGTTAGATTTAGTATCACTAATTCATCCTTTCGTTTGCTGGCGATCACTGAATTCTGGGAACGCAATCAATCCCGTTCGGCCCGCCGATTGCACCATACGGCAACGGTAGATTCAAGAGGCGACTTTGAGATTGGCGTCGGAGAGGTCTTGGCCGCGCGGGGCGGCAAGGTGGCGGATTCGGCGCAGCATCATCGGCTGTCCTTACTAAAAACTCCATCGGCGTCGCAACCTGTGGGTTTTTGATCTTCCGCTGTTGTGCAGCATCGCCTTTGCGCCAATTCACAGTGGTGAGTCCGTCCTTTCTGGCTGGAAGGGCTCAATCGTAGCCGTGAAGAGCATTGCAGACAAGAGGCGAAAGTGCATGTAGAATAAGGCGGACGGAATATTTGGGAGCGACACCGGTTCGGCTCGCTATTGCGGCCTGGCTTTCGCGGCCTCCAGTTTTTCCGCGTCAGCCGCCTTCTTCTTTTCCCATGCCTCCTTGTCTTTTGT
>JAPLSR010000014.1 GCA_026398545.1 Candidatus Sumerlaeota bacterium
GCGTAATCGGCAAGGAGCCCTCGCAGTTCCCGCTTGAAGTCCGGGTCCTTTTTGAGGTGGTTATATTCCCGCTCAAGTTCAATGAGGGCGCACATCAGCGTTTCGGGGACATAGCGCCCGCCGAAGGGACCGTAATGACCGGAACTGTCCGGCAGGGGAAATGGGATTCGTCTCGTCATGATTGTATCCAGATTCAGGATGGGATGTCCCTCACGGCGCGGATGAACGCCCTGATTTTTTCATAGTCCTTTTTTCCCGGGGCGCTCTCAACACCGCTGGAGACATCAACGCCATATGGGTTGACAGCCCGAATCACCTCGGAAACATTTTCCGGCGTCAGCCCACCCGCAAGAATGATGCGATGTTTGGAGACATAAGGAGCAAGCAGGGCAACGTCAATCCTTTTCCCCGTGCCGCCATAATGCTCAGGATGCCAGGCGTCGCACAGCCATGCCCAGGCGTCTCCGCGCCCCAGCGCCTCAAGGTTCTCCGCACCCTTTATGCGGATAGTCCTGATGATGCGGCAGGGTGCGAGCCTTGAGAAATAATCCGGCGGTTCATCGCCATGAATCTGTGCGGCATAAAGTCCAAGCCGGCGATAATATTCCACGACCGTTTCCGGTTTTTCGTTCACGAAGACGCCGACTGCCCGAGGTTCGGGAAAACCGCTCCGCCGGAGGAAGTTCATTATTTCAACGGCTTGTTCAAGGGTCACGTATCGCGGGCTGTGCGGATAAAACACAAACCCGATGAAATCCGCGCCGGCATTGAGCGCCGCCAGCGCGTCCCCGCCATTCGTCATCCCGCAGATTTTAATTTTTATGGGAATCGTCAGCAAATTACGGCGGCTTCGGGTTCGTTCACGATAAAGGCGTTCGGTGAAGCCGCCTTCTTCAAGAAACATTTGTTCGAGTCTCCGCAATTGTCGTCCCAGGAGGAAACTCGCCTGATTGATCAGACAGATAATCGTGTTGGCCGCCGCCTCGGCGGAGGCTGTGCCAATGTTGTAAGGGTCGGACTTGTCCGACTTGTCCGACCTGTCGGACCTGTCGGAGCGATATTTTCCTCTCACAGCCAGGACTTCCGGCGAATCTTTGGGCCAAATCTGTAACCCTCTCTGGCGAAGGAAATCTTCATAGTCGAGGAGAAGTTCTTCAAGGCTCGCCCATGCCACGCCGGTCAGTTTGAGTTCGGACTTCTTCGAGGTTGCGGAGGCCATGCTGCCTTCCGCGATGTTTTGCACCCCGCTACGCGCGGCTTGTATCATCTGGTCGCGGGTGCGGGAATGTTTATCAACGAAACGGCTGCAAAAGATTGCCGTGGCATCATAGACCAGCTGGGCGGTTTGGAAGCTGCGCAGCTTGCGGTAGCCGCCATGCTGCGGAATCAGGCGGCGGCGTTTTTTGCTGGTGTCGGACAAGTCGGACAGGTTGGACAAGTCGGACATGTCGGACGGGTCAGACTGGTCGGACTTCTCAGTGTTTTGGGGCATTTTCTTATCCGTTTAAATCTTGTCGCAGGTCTTCATGGCATGGGATTGAAAGCCGGGTCAAGGGGTTACCTGCTTCGCTTCCGCACGGTTTCTATGAAGGCGAGAATTGCCTCCAGCTTGCCGCGCGCCTCCAGTTTTTCTGGATAGCCGTCCATCAGGCTGACCTGGTAATACATGTCGCGTGCGGGAATGGCGAAATTTTCAAAGATGCCCCATTCAAAACCGATTCGCTCGGGCGGCATCCATGTCACGTATTCCCGTGCGAGGGTAAAATAAAAATCTGCAAGATGAATCTTGTGGGAAGGGAGATTTTTGCTCTGTTCATGCTCCTTTATGATTGCCCTCCATTTCTCAACGGCGCGTTTTGTGCCATCCTGCAGAAGATGGCGGTAATCCTGGAGAAAAACGGCATAGTCAACCTCCGCCTTTTCCTTTTCAAGGCGCGCAAGTGGTTCCGTGTCCTGCCCGGCGCATCTTGCTATCAGTGTGTCCAGCGAGGCAAGTTTCGCCTCATATTCCTGCATGTATTCCTCGGCGTTTTTTGCATGGATGTTGAATGTGGCGATGGTCTCAAAATTCTTTGCGATGGCAAGGCGCTCCTCCGCAAGGGAGGACATCTCGCCGTTCATGGCGGTGACCTGGAGGTAGTGATGCGATGCCTGGGTATAATCGCCAAGTCTTTCATACAGCCGCGCCCGCATGAAGGTCAGCGCCTCTGTGAAGCGACCCGGATACAGCCTCTCATAGTTTGCCAGGCGGACAAGGGAACTCTTATAGATATTCTGTCCGGAGATGTCCACCGGATATGGGAAGCGATATATGTCGGTTGAGAGTGCGCGCTGGCAATCCGCCATTATGGTGAGGAGGTTTTCATAAGGATGCGGGGCTGGCTTATGAGGCAGGGAGGAGCAACCCCACATGAAAACAGACAGGCATACTGTCAAAAAGACCCTTACTGAAATGGTGGAAAGATATTTCATGTTTATGAGTGGTTCAGGAGAGGTTTCATGAGATGACCTGATGTCCGTAGCTCTTTCTATCCCGTCATGTGTTATTGTATTTTCGGAGCGACAGGTTTTCCGCCGCATTCTTTAATCCAGTCATTGACCTTTTCAAAATCCTCGCCGCCGAGTTCAATGTATTTAGTATATTGTGCAATCGCCTTTTTTGTTTCCTTCAATTTTGTTTGATACATAATGCCCAGACCAAGATAATACTTGGGATTTTTGGGGTCGAGTCTCTGGGCGATATGAAAATTATCCTCCGCATCTTTAAAATTGACCAATTTGGAGTGAGCCTGGGCGATGAGGTAATACGATTCAGCATAGTCCGGCTGGTATTTGAGCGCCTCATTAAAGTCGGCGAGGGCGATGCGGGGGCTATCGAGGATAAGATTCAGCTCCCCCCTCTGGTTCATCGCCTCGATGAGGAGGGTCATATTCTCTGTCATGTTGAGATGTCCCTTTTCCGTGAGACGCTGGACGACATTATCAAAGAGAGACCGCGCCTTCACATAATCCTTGTCATCCTTATAAAGGGCGCCGGAGAGGATTGTTGCCTCGATATGGTCGGCGTTGGTCAGGAAGACCTGGTCAAGGTATTCCCGAGCCTTTGCGGGCTTTTCAAGCTTTTTATATGCCCTTGTCAGACCGAGGTAGGCGCGGTATTTTTCCTTGCTCAATTCCCGCGCCTTATCATAGTATGTTATGGCTTGGTCATATTTTCCACCGTTGAGAAAATAATCCCCCATGGCGCAGAGGGCGTCATAATTGTTAGGATTCAGGAGCAGCTCACGCTCGAAGGCATCCTTTGCCTCCTCATATTTTTTCTGCCTCAGATAGCACATCCCGAGATAGTAATGAACATCCGTGATTTTTGAGTTCATGTTGTTCAATTCTCTGCATTGTTTCACGGCTTCATCGATATGGTTGTTATCATAATAAAGAAGGACAAGTGCGAAGCGGGCGTTTGTGGAATATGGGTCAGTTTCCAGTGCGGTGTTCAGGAGTTCCAGCCTTTTGTCAAAATCTGTGGGGGGTGCCTGCGCGGCGAGATTCAGGTAAGCCTCAATAATTCTCTGCTTGGTGTCGGGGTAATTGACGGGGTCAAGTTCCAGAACTTTTTTGTGCTGTTTGATGGCGTCGGCGTAATTTTTTTCCTGCTCCATAAGGGTGGCGACCTTGCGGTGGTAGCGCGCCTTCTCCTCCCTGGTCAGATTATTTTCGCCGGCGTCGAGCCCTCGCAGGTAATTGTCAATTGCGAGGGTATTGTTTTTTGTGGAGCCGGATAAAATGTCCGCATACATAAAATACGCCTCATAGGCGCCGTCAGAGATGCTGATGGCGCTTTTCAGGGCATCAAGCGCCTTGAGGTCGTCCACGACATTTTTATATTCAAGGGCACGCCTGTAATACAGATGGGCAATTTTATCCTTGACCGGTTTGGCGAGGGCGGCGTTGGGAAGGGTGGCAAGAATCTGATTGAGGAGTTTTTCCGCGCCATCAAAGTCCTTCAGGTCCATGAGGCGCTCCGCCTGTTTTATCTGCTGACCAAAGCGCCGCGTGACCTCATCCTCCTGAATCTTCTGGATACTGGCAATCTTTTTTTTGATGGATTCTGTGTTCTGTCCGGTCTTCAGCGCCGCCTGGTAATAACTCAGCGCCTCATCATAGTGCTTGTCCTCGAGGGCAATGTCCCCAAGCACCTCATTTTGTGAGAGGGTGGCTTGGCGCTCAATCTTGTCGATATTGCGACGAAGGATGTTGAGGGACATGGTGGGTGTCAGGATGGTAACACTTTCCTCGTCCTCCTTAAGGATACGTCCCTCCACATGTTTACCATTCTTCATGAGGATGGTATCCCCGAAAACAAGAGTTGCCATTAAGGCGTAGATGGCAAGACAGAGATACATTTTATGGGAATAATGCCCGGACATCTAAGATATATTCCCCACTCCCCCGGATGGCACCAAATATGATTAGCCTTCTTTTCCGACTCAAAACTTCATAAGTTAATATATATGAAAAATCATAAGTGTCAACCATATTCCAATTTTTCTATTGCGTTTGCCCCTAGGCTCCGAATCCTAAAAAATGTCCCGCCCTGTCACCCCTTTGAAGGTGAGACGGTGAATTTCGCACGGTCCGGACTTCGCCAGCGCCTCCATATGTTCCCTTGTCCCATATCCCTTGTTCCGGGCAAAATTGTACTGGGGGAAGCGCTCGTGATATTCCATCATCAGCCTGTCCCGCGTGACCTTGGCAATCATTGAAGCCGCCGCAATGGCATGTGATATTGCATCCCCGCGGACAAAAAACTTGAGCGGCGCCTGAACCCTTTTCAAATTCAGATAATCGGTGATAATCAGGTCTGGTTTTGCGACAAGCCTGCTCAGCGCCGCCTTTGCCGCCTTATGTGTCGCCGCAAGGATATTGATGCGGTCAATCGTCCCCGGACCGACAATCCCCACGCGGACCTCCACCGCCTTTGTCAGAATCACATCGTATAGCTCCTCGCGCCGCTCCGCGGACAGTGTTTTTGAATCGGCAACGCCGGGGATGGACACTCCTTTGGCGAATACAGCCGCCGCCGCCACCACAGGTCCCGCAAGAGGTCCGCGTCCCGCCTCGTCAAGCCCGCATAAAAGCCGGACCCCTTCACTGAAAAATTGCCTGTCAAACTCATACAAATCGCTTGAAGACACCCCTATTTGCTCACCTCCTCCTTGAACACAAGTTTCCCTTTCGCATCATAGCCGAAGATATAAAGAGTACGGATGCCGTTATCGTAATAGGAGAAGCGGATGGCGCCGCTCTGTTTGGCGCGGGCATTCAATTCATTATATCTCAGCATCGGCATCTGCTCCAGATTATAATCACTCAGCCTGTCCGGATTCCCCATCAACTCCTCTACAAAGGCAATCCTCATACCAAGTTTGACCTCTTTGAAATGACTGTATTTGGCGGCATCCCACCCCGTGAGAAAGCGAAAAGCCGTCCTCACGCCGAAAAAAACCACCACTGCAATGATGATAAAAATGATGCCCCGCTTGATTGCCCATGCCTCCGGAGAGGGCACCCCTTTCGCCTTCACCTTCCCCTTTCGCCTTTTCCAGAATACCATTGTCTTCTCCCGAAAAAATAAAGTCTTGATGAGCGATGAATCCAGAAAAATATCAGATAATTTCCAAACATCGTCAAGATACAAACGCATCGCCGCCAGTGTAGAACTCATGTCATGTGATGATTGGATGCGGGAGGTGGAAAAATGAACGAACTTTTCCGTGTGAACAGGGTCAGTGCGATACTTGACTGCTCCAGGAAGCATATTTACAGGCTTATCAAAGAGGGGAAACTGGCGGCATTGCAATTTGGACCGAGGCAGACCAGGGTCACGCGCGAATCCATTGAGAAATACGTCCGTGAGCGGCTGAATGAGTTCCGCCGCGAAAACGCCATAGATATCTTAGAGAAAATCAAAAATCAAAATGAGAGACATTAACAAATTTTTCCAGCGATTTTCATAAAAAATCCTTAAGATTGCCCGGGTGATTGCGAGAAATACTTGCCAGCAGGTTTCGCAATGCCTATGAATCTTTTTAACTCTGGAGATGAAACATGGG
>JAPLSR010000197.1 GCA_026398545.1 Candidatus Sumerlaeota bacterium
CACTGAAAAAATACCATTTTTCAAGTATTCCCCTTCAATGTGTGCATAAGCGGGAAGGGAAGTGATGAAATAATAAATCAAAACAAAAGCCACCAAGATCAAAACAAAAGCCACCAGGCTTTTTTTCCATCCCATAGTTTCATTCCTTTCACAGATAATTCATTAGTTAGACGTATGCGAGGGAAGAAAGGTTGACATCCCCGTAGTGAGACAGGTGCAAAATTTCGGATGCCACCGGTCTTGATTCTTCAAAATTGTTTAATCAGAAAATCTCAGGGTGCACCCAAAATCAGGCGACTGAGAACAATTAGTCCTTGCATTTGATAAGTTGTGAGGGTTTATGATGTCCATGTTTTTTCTCTGATATTGGGGGGGAGGGGTGAATTTTTTCAAAGGTGGGCTTATGAGAAAAGGAATATTCATATCTCTATGTCTCTCTCTTGTAGTTCTGCTTTTGACTGGGGCAGCGGGGAATCAGCAGGAAAGATTACGGGTAACCGCAGGTCTGAACAAGACTACATTTATCATCGGGGAGCCGATTTATCTGACATTTAATCTGAAAAACATGACTGATGACGCCCTGGAGTTCCGCACGCGCCTGAGCCTTTATAGTGATGTCCGTATTATTGTCTCAATCCCGGAAAAAATGCCTGAAGACTACACGGGTATTTATGAGCAGAGCCTTACGCCCAATTATGTGTTCAAGATTCCTCCCCGTGAGACCGACCACATCACCTTTACTATTCTTTATAAACAGGATTCTGGGGATGGCATTTATTTCAAAACGCCCCTGGAGGCAACTCTGTCCATCAGTTTGGAGGGAATAGTCGCCTCTACTCCTGAGAAATTTCAGATGCCGCAGGTGGTGGTGGAGATTAAGGCGCCGGATGAAAAAGATAAACATGCCCTTGCATTTTTAACCGCCAAGAGGTTGATACGCGATATTCACACAGGCAGGGCATCCCGGAATGACATGGGCGCCTTTGAAACCTTTTTGAAAGATTTCCCGGATGCCACATACACCCCGTATGCGCTTTACTGTCTTGCCAGTGGTCTCATGATAGGCGGAAAGGATGAAAAGGGGGATATCAAACAGGCAATTGCGCGCTTTCAAGACTTCATTGCCCGCTACCCGCAACATCCCCTTGTGGATGGCGCCGTTTACAGAATCGGTGACTGTTATGACAGACTGGGGGATACAGTTCAGGCGAAGAAATGGTTTGTAAAACTTTATAACCAGTATCCCAATAGCAGCAGGGTTACCTATAGCGACCCCTTGTTGGCGAAATATCTTTTTGGGACAGAGTCTGAAAATATTAGTCCGGGGAACTGGGTGCTTTATTAGAGTCCCTAACAAAATGAGAATAATAAACCACTGGGAGGGAATAATATAAATCCGCCTGAGGTGGACTGTGGTGAGTAAATTCCATTTTTTTAGTCTCTCTTAGAGTCATTTCCGCCTTTTTATCCGTCGTAGTTCGGAGAACGAAGTCGGAGAGCGGATTCGGTGCGATATTCAGGATGCAAAAGTCCTTCTGGAAAAGTCGTTGGTTGACTATCTTTCTCCTTCTTCTGGATGGAGTTTTTTATTCCCTCCTGTGGCTTGGGGCTTATTATGTGCGTTTGTGGGCGACTCCTCTTTTTGCCAAATTTATAAATGAACTCTTTCACTACACGAAGTCATTGCCGGGGATTCTTGGCATCTGGCTGTTTGCGACAGCCTATTACGGGCATTATGTGCACAAGGAGAGGATTTCGAGTCTTAATCAGGTCTCGAGGATTTTCAAGGCGGCCTTTGCGGGGCTTCTGGGGACGCTGGCAGTTGCCCATGTCTTTTACAAGGGACATGAGCTGGGGCGGGCGGTAATCTTTATTTCCGCCCTTTTTAATTTTCTTTATCTTTACATCTCGCGAACCATCCTCCGTGCGGCAAAGAGGCGCTGTGTGGAGGCGGGCATAGGACTCAAGCGCTGCCTCATCGCCGGTGCGGGTGTCTGTGGCGCCAAGGTCATGGAACATATTGTCGGGCATCCCGAGGTCGGTTTTGAGCTTGTGGGTTTTGTGGATGATGACCCGCAAAAAAAATCCGTCGGGGATATTCCCATCCTCGGAACACTTGATAACCTGCCCCGCCTCGTGCGTGATTACCAGGTGGAGGAAGTCTTTCTTGCCATCCCCAGCCTCCCGCGTGACAGGCAGATGGATATCATTGTCAGATGTGATGACACCGGCGTGGATTTCAGGATTGTCTCGGACATATTTGGCGTCATCACCGACCAGGTCAAGATTGATGAGGTCGATGAAGTGCCGGTCATCATGCTGAAGGATGGTCGCCTTTCGCCCACACTTGCCTTTATCAAACGTGTTATGGACATCATCATTGCCTCCCTGCTAATGCTCCCGACACTGATTGTCTGGCCAATAATTGTCATCCTTATCAGGCTTGATTCCAGAGGAGCCGCCATATTCAAACAGGAGCGCTACGGCAAGGATGGCAGGATATTCGTGATGTACAAGTTCCGAACCATGTGTGTGGAGACCCCGAAATTCCAGGAGGCTCCGGAAAACCCCGACGACCCGCGTATCACCCGCGTTGGGCGGTTTCTGCGAAAATACAGCCTTGACGAAATCCCCCAGCTTCTGAATGTATTCCGGGGAGAGATGAGTATGGTGGGGCCCCGACCGGAGATGCCCTTTATTGTGGAAAAATATGAGGAATGGCAGCGCAGGAGATTGTGTGTCAAACCGGGAATCACAGGTCTATGGCAGATTGTAGGTCGCAAAAAACTCCCTCTTTACCAGAATCTTGAATATGATTTTTATTATATCAGAAACCAGTCCCTTATGCTGGACCTGATAATACTCTGGAAGACCATCCCCGCCGTCCTTTTCGGAAAAGGAGCATTCTGATGGATAAGATTCGTCCGCCTCAGTCAGATGGGAACCGCCTGATTCGCATTGCCGTTGTGGGAACAGGGCATCTTGGTCAGCATCATGCCAGAGTCCTGACCAAACTTTCCCGCTGTGAACTGGTAGGCATCGCCGATATCGATGAGCGCATCGCCAGAAATATCGCCAGAGAATGTCGCACCAAGCCTCATTTCTCCCATACATCGCTCCTGAACATGGTGGATGCAGTCACCATCGCCGTCCCCACTGTTTCCCATTTTACCGTGGCAAGGGATTTCATGGAGCGAGGCATTCATACCTTCATTGAAAAGCCCATAACAACCACGGTGGAGGAGGCTGATGAACTCATCCGACTTGCAAGGGAGAAAAACTTGATACTCCAGGTGGGGCATATTGAGCACTTCAACGCCGCCATCCTGAAGCTGAAGGAGATTGTTGACCACCCCATGTTTGTGGAGACTCACCGCCTTGGTCCCTTCACACCCCGAGTCAGGGATGTTGGAGTCGTTCACGACCTCATGATTCATGACATTGAAATCATCATGCGCATTGTGGACAGTCCCATTGAATCCTTTGACGCTGTGGGTGTTTCCATTCTCACGGACAAGGAAGATATTGCCAATGTCCGCATCCGGTTCCAGAACGGCTGTACTGCCAATGTTACTGTCAGCCGCGTTACTCCAAAGCCCATGCGCAAGATACGCCTCTTTCAGAAGGACACCTATATCTCCATTGATTACCGGGAGCAGGCGATGGAGATTTATCGCAAGATTCCCGTGTTGCATCCGAAGCCCGGTGAGCTCCCCGCCAAGATTGTGAGGGAGAGCGTAAGCCTCAAGGGGCGGAATCAGCTGGAGCTTGAGCTGGAGCATTTTCTTGAGTGTGTTGTGCACGGGAAGACGCCGGAAGTCACTGGTGAGCAGGCGCGGGACGCCCTCGCCATTATCACACAAATCTCCGAGCAAATCAGGGAAAAGATAAAGACATGGGCGCCAAGGATCTCTTCATAATAGCCGGGGAGAATTCAGGCGACCTGCACGGCTCTAATCTTGTGCGGGAACTCCTGAAACTTGACCCATCGCTTCGCATCTCCGGCATTGGCGGCAGCCAGATGAGACAGGCAGGCGTGAACCTGCTTGCCAATATTGTGGACCGCCTTGCCATCATCGGCTTTACCGGCGTCATAAAGAATGCCGAGAGGCTCTTTCGCCTCTACAGGAAGGTTGTCCATTTTCTTGATGAGGTGCGCCCTGCGGCGGTCATCCTGATAGACTATCCCGGCTTTAATTTCAAGGTGATGCGGGCGGCAAAAAAGCGCGGCATCCCCGTTGTCTATTACATCATGCCCCAGGTCTGGGCGTGGCACCGCAGCCGAATCTATACCCTGAAGGAGCTGACCGAGCGCCTCCTTGTGGTTTTTCCCTTTGAGAAAAAGTTGTGTGAATCGGTGAATATAAAACAGGTCCGATATGTCGGGCACCCACTCCTTGATGTGATGAATCTCACCATGACAAAGGAGGAGGTGTTCGCAAAATTCAACTTTGACCCGAAGAAGAAACTTATCGGGCTGCTGCCGGGGAGTCGCAAGCCCGAGATAGACCGTCTTCTCCCCGCCATGCTGGGCGCGGCGGAACGAATTCAGAAGGCACTCCCGGATGTCCAGTTCGCCCTGCCTCGCGCCTCCACCATAAAGCCGGAGCTAATACAGTATTACCTCAGCACCGCCAATGTCGAGGTAAGTATGGTTGACGCCTTTCGGTATAACGTCCGCAGCGCCATGGATTTTGCCCTTGTAAAATCGGGAACGTCCACACTGGAGACGGCAATCCTCGGCTGCCCGATGGTGGTTGTGTATAAGGTGTCCTTTATTGCATGGATTATCGGTAAGAGTGTGGTGAAGCTCCCTTATATCGGTCTTGTGAACATTATTGCGGGGGAGATGCTCGTGCCGGAGCTTTTGCAGAACGAGGCAACGCCGATGAATATTGCGGAGAAAACCATAGAGATGCTGCAGGATGAAAAGCGCCTTGAGGGTGTGCGCTATGCCCTTAAGAAGGTGACGGAGAAGCTTGGCGGACCCGGCGCCTCCCGCTGCGCCGCCGAAAATGTGC
>JAPLSR010000290.1 GCA_026398545.1 Candidatus Sumerlaeota bacterium
ATCGTTTGCACTTTTCATTGCGGAGACGCTCCGCGAGATGAAAAACACTGCCAATGAGCTGACCCTTCGCATCGGCGTCTTCGGCCGTGAGCCCTGGTCTGAGAAGATGCGCGAGATGATTCAATCTGCATTCTACATTGATGCCTATGACACTTATGGTCTTTCGGAAGTCATGGGACCGGGTGTGGCAAGTGAGTGCGACCAGAAAAATGGTCTGCATCTCTTCGAAGACCATTATATCCCGGAAATTATTAATCCAGAAACGGGCGAGCCGTTGCCTCACGGGCAGGAGGGAGAACTGGTTCTCACGACCATCACAAAAGAGGCGGCGCCCATGATTCGCTACCGCACGGGTGATGTAACCAGTATCAACGATGAGCCATGTCACTGCGGACGCACCTTTATAAGGCTTTCCCGCATCAGCAGCCGCACGGATGATGTCTTTGTCATTCATGGTGTGAAAATTCTGCCCGCGCAGATTGAGGCAATCCTTGCCCAGGTGGAACACACGGAGCCTCATTATCAACTGATTATTGAGCGGGAGGGGGGACTGGATGCACTTGAGATACAGGTGGAGATTTCGCCATCCGTCAATATTGATGAGGTGAAAACGCTGATGAGGATTCAGAATGAGATAAAGCAGAGGGTATTTGATGAGTTCGGCATCCATGTGGAGGTAAAGCTCGTTGAGCCAAAGACATTTCAGCGGATGGGCGGAAAGACGCGCTGTGTGATTGACCGGAGAGGACATTGAATCATCAAATAATCGGGTTGTTGAATGTGTGTGGAAGATAAGGGGAATAACAGGCGAAGGGTCTTTGGATGGGCTTTTTTGCTCATCTCCTTAATCTTCTATTATTACCTGCAGGTTTATCTCCCACTTCAAAGGTTACATTCCAACGATTTCAAACATCTTTACCTCGGGGCGAAACTGCTCAGGGAGGGGCACAATCCTTATGACGCCGAGCGTATGCTTTATGAGGCTAACAGGTTGGGATTTTCCTCAATTCTTCCGTATGTATATCCCCCCTTTACGGGACTTGTGCTTGAGCCTTTGACATTCCTGCCTTTCCGGGTTGCCGTTCACGCATGGTTCGGGCTTAATCAGGCGCTCTTCCTTGCCGCGCTGCTTCTGACGTTGAGGTCAATTTATGGGAGACTGTCACCGCGCGATATAACCCTCTGGATTTTTTACTCCGCCATTTTTTTTCCACTCACGAGGAATTTCACGGCGGGTCAACTGAACGTGGTTCTTCTTCTTTGTTTTGCGCTTGTGTGGCATTTTCACGAGGAGGGGAGGGCGTGGGCGGTCGGTGCGGTGAGCGCCTTTGCGGCGCTTTTCAAACTCTCGCCTGTAATCCTCCTTTTGTATTTTTTCTGGAAAAGGCAGTGGAGAAATGGATTATGGAGCGTTGTTTTTTGCCTGTTACTTTTAATGGTTGCGGTTCTTTTTGCAGGTTGGGATGTCCATAAGGCGTTTTTGCCGGTTGTCGGGCAGATGTCCTATGGGCATTCCACATGGGAGCAATTGGGGCAGGATTTTTACCGTGACCCATTCAATCAGTCGTTGAATTCCTTTTTTCACCATATCATGACGGAAAATCCTTATACAAATCCATGGGTGAGGGCGACCCCTGCAGTTGCAAATGCCATCACCATGTTTGTTTCCATCCTCCTTGTGGCTGTT
This sequence comes from Candidatus Sumerlaeota bacterium, assembly GCA_026398545.1. Taxonomy (GTDB): domain Bacteria; phylum Sumerlaeota; class Sumerlaeia; order MWCT01; family MWCT01; genus JAPLSR01. The sequence continues at coordinate 1,688 of JAPLSR010000290.1, forward strand.
GTCCTGTTTGCCACATATCCGAGGGAGGGGAGGCGGCGCAGTCCCTTGAGGGAAGAAAGGGATTATGCGCTTTTTATCATGCTTTACCTTTTCCTGCCCAGTTTGTGCTGGGACCATTATCTTGTGCAGGCATTGTGGCCGATTATATTGCTCTCTTATCTCACGTGGCGGACAGGAGCGCTCAGGAGTTCAGCCTTAGCGGCGGCAATTATTCTTGCAATTCCATTCAACTTCACCGGAGATTTCCTCCGTTATGGCGTTGGCATTCTCCTCATGTCATTAAAGCTCTGGGGTGCGCTGATTGTCTTTCTTTTGCTACTTTTCGCCGGCGGGATTAAACCGGACGGGAAGGAGGCGCAGGGATGAGTGTGGTGGATATCGTTAATGGAAAACCTCCTGAAGGGGTGGAGGAGATGCTTATCACTGCATTTCTTTCCGCCGCAAGACCTGTTTATTATTCCCTCCTTTGTCTCCACAGGGGGCTTTATTCAAGGGGGTTGAAGAAGGTCAGAAGGCTTCCGTGCCGTGTAGTCTGCATCGGGAATCTCACGCTTGGCGGGAGCGGGAAAACGCCTGTGACTCTCATGTCGGCACGTTTAGTAAGGGAAACAGGGAGGCGTCTGGTCATCCTGTCGCGTGGTTATAAACGCATACAAAAAAAAGGGGACGTGGTTATTGTAAGCGATGGTGTGAAGTTGCTTGCGACTCCTGCTGAGGCGGGAGATGAGCCCTTCCTCCTTGCCCGCTCGCTCCCCGGCGTGCCTGTGGTTGTGAGCGCTGACCGATTTGCGGGCGGATGTGCGGCAATGGAGCGCTTTACGCCGGATGTGATTTTGCTTGACGATGGATTTCAGCACTGGGGTCTGGCGCGCGACTGCGACATTGTCTGTCTTGACGCAACACATCCCCTCAAAGACCTCCGCTTATTCCCCCGTGGGACGCTTCGTGAGCTCACCTCCTCGCTCAGACGCGCCCAGGCTGTGATTTTTACACGCACCGAGAGCGCCACAGACCTTAATGAGCAGGAGCGGTTTGTGCGAGCCGTTAATCCGCATATCCCGTTGTTTCGCCTACGCTATGCGCTGGATGCGTGTCTGCCTCTTTCGTCTGAGGAGACACATCCCCTTTCACCAGAGGAATTAATGGGAAAGAAGGTTTTTCTTTTCTGCGGGATTGCGAGGCCGGAGACGTTTTTCAAACTTGCGACTCAGGTTGCGCCACGCATTGAGGGGAAACTTGCCATGCCTGACCATATCCGTTATGATAAGGAGCATATCCGTGAGCTGCGCCAGGCATTCAGCCGTACAAATGCAGATGTCCTTCTGACCACAGAGAAGGATGCGGTGAAACTGATAACGGCTGGTGTGCCCCGAATGCCGGTCCATTATTTCCGCCTGAAGACTGTCCTTGAAGGCGAGCATGCCGCGCAGGAATTCATTCAAATTCTTCTTGAGGCGAAGAAGGCATGAGTGGAGCGAGGGAAGAAGTTGGGAGTCCGGAAGGACTCTGGGTGAATCTCACCCGTGAGCGGGCGCGTTCAGGGCGGTGTGTCCTTTGCGGGAAATGCGCATCAGAGTGTTCTTCGTTTCGCCTGCTTGGGAATGAGATTTATTCCCCGCGCGGGAGGATGGCGCTGATTGAAAAATTTCTCGATGGCAGTCTCAAACCGGGGAAGAAATTTTATTCATCGATTATGAACTGTCTTCTCTGCGGGGCATGTGAAAAGAATTGTCCATCGCGGGTGCGGCCGCGTCTTGCCGTATTGCTTGTGAGGAATGCCCCCCTCTTTGAGCCCCACTTTCAGAGGCACCGCCAATGCCTCACGATGGAGATGAAAGATGGATATCCCGCTCTCCTTTTTGAAAAAATGGGGCTGAAAGTGCCGGCTGAGAAAATTCCCACGGCTCAAATGCGTGGAGAGCCTTGCACTATCCCTTCCGACTCACATCATGTGTTTTACTTTCCAGGTTGCATGGATGACATTTTCTTTAAAGATTCATGCAGGGCGGCAGAGTTGTTGGTTAGAAAGTTGGGATATGAATTTTGCCTGCCATCCGGGGTTGTATGCTGTGGGGCGTTGCATCTTTTCACCGGCATGTTGGGTGGGGCACAGCGTATCGCCATGAATAATATCAGTGCATTAAACGCCAGCCGGAACGCCCCTATCCTTTGCGACTGTGCAACATGCGCCGCCACACTTCGCCTTTATCCTGAGCTCTTTCCGGCAGGCTCTGAGGAAGAAGGGCTTGCGCGAAAATTCGCTGAAAGGGTATTTGTCCTCACCGACTGGCTGGATAAGGCACATCTGCACAGTGGCATGTTCCGCTCGCTCAATGGACTCAGCGTGGCGTATGATGAGCCATGCACCCTGCGCTATGACATGTGTGCCACATCCGCCCCCCGTCGCATCCTATCCTTCCTGCAGGGTATCAACCTTGTGAAATTTCCTCAGGATGACTGCTCTGCCGGACTGCCCTTATTATTTGACGCCGGCGAAGAGAGTGCGGCGGCGATGATTCAACGGAACAAGGCGGATTTCCTGAAGAACAACCCCGTGGATATTCTGGTTACAGAGGATTCCTTCAGCCGGATGTGGTGGCAGACAAATCTTGCGGGGGAGGGTCGAGGTAAAATTCAGGTGATGGCGCTTTCCGAACTGCTCGCGCAATATCTAACTTAAAGACAAATTGTGAGACAGTGGCTGGCAGTGTTTCCGTCAGAAGAATCCTTCCTCTTCCCAGACTTTTTCCTGTTCCTTTTTCTGCCTGCGTTTTTTCAAATAAGCGAGGAGAAAAATGATTGTCAGGACAAACCACAGGACGGTGCCTGACGTGAGAATATAAATTACATTCCAGAACCGCCCGCCAAGGTATTTTTTCCATTGCTCCTCAAGACTTTTCAGGATGAGGGGGTCCTGCAATTGGATTATGAGTTTGCTTGACTCTGACGGGTCTGAGAGCCGCCTGAGGAAGGTGGGGAGGTTACCACCGAAAAAACGTCCCATGAGAAAGGATGTCATGGAATAGCTCTGCAGATAGGCGAGGCTCATGGCGGATTGTTCTTCAGGGAAGGAGGACTCGAGCCGGGAGAAGGGAATTGTGTTTCCGAAGAGGTGTGTTATCGCAAGCTGCACGGATTGACTGAATGACCATTCACCCGCAAGGTGCATTGCCAGACCCTCATCCAGCCAGCGGGGCGGTGATGCGGAAACCTGTTGTCCGATGAAGACATGGGCATATTCATGTATTATGACGCGAAATGCCTCATCGGGATTGAGGGAGCGGAATCGTTCACCATTGATAAAGATTGCGCTCCGGGCGGGTGATGCCGCAGCAATGATGTGCTCAGGTCTCATGCCCGCCCTTTTGAGAAACTCCTTTTCCGTGGGGCAATAAATGAGCGTTGTGGTGAAGGATGTGAACGGCGCACCGCCATAGCGCTCCACCACAGTCTTCGCTTTTTCCGCCGTTTCAAGGAGGAATGGGGAAAGCGCCGCCTGCTCCGGCGGAATGTCCATATTGAATGTTCTTGATTCAAAGCCGCATGCCCATGAGCAAAGCAGCAGGATGAGTCCGAGAAATGTGAGCGTTTTGTTGAATATCATGTGCCTTCTATGCGAGTCACGCCTTTTTTAGTTTACGGACTCAGGTCATTTTTTTTGCCGGATAATCCTTCTCATCCGGTTCAGGAACTTCTTCCAGAAGTCTCGTAATGATGGATTCCACGGAGACGCCTTCCGCATCAGCGTTGAAGTTTGTGATGAGTCTGTGGCGCAGGACTGATGGCGCCACTGAGCGCGCATCTCTCGTGGACACATTCACTCGACCGCCAAGCAGCGCCTTTGCCTTTGCGCCGAGGATGAGGTATTGAGCCGCCCGCGGACCGCACCCCCAGCTTACCCAGTTTTTGATGAAGTCCGGCGACTCCGATGCTTTGGGTCTCGTGGCGCGGGCAAGGCGCGTGGCATACATGATTACATGAGGCGAGACGGGAATCTTCCGTACCAGCCGCTGAAGTTCAAGGATTGTGGAGGAATCCATGATTTTTGAAGGCACTGCCGGTTCCTCATATGTTGTCCTGCCGACAATATTCATCTCCTCCGCCTCACTGGGATAATCAATCATGATGTTGAACATGAAGCGGTCAAGTTGCGCCTCGGGGAGGGGGTAGGTTCCCTCCTGTTCTATGGGGTTTTGTGTGGCAAGGACGAAAAATGGGAGTGAGAGGTCATAAGTCACACCGCCCACCGTGACGCGATATTCCTGCATGGCTTCAAGGAGGGCAGATTGTGTTTTGGGCGGTGTGCGGTTGATTTCATCGGCGAGGAGGAGATTTGTGAAGACTGGTCCCTTGATGAACTTGAAAGAGCGGACGCGCGTCTCGGCATCCTCCTCCAGCACATCGGTGCCGATGATGTCGGATGGCATGAGGTCGGGTGTGAACTGGATGCGGTTGAAATGCAGGTCAAGAATCTGAGAAAGGGTGCGCACGAGGAGTGTTTTGGCGAGCCCCGGCACGCCCACAATCAGGCAGTGCGCACGGCAGAACAGGGCAATCAGGAGTTCCTCAATGACGGCGTCCTGTCCGATTATCACTCTGTGAATCTCCCTCAGGAGGGCATCATAGGTTTCGCGAAATCGGGAGACCATTTCGATTTCAGACTCTTCAACGGGCATAACCTTTTCTCCATGCAATGTAATCGTTCATGTTTTGCTTTCTTATTGCTTCGGCGGCAAATGTTTTCTCTTTTCGCGAAGCCGTTCAAGTAAGACTTTAACATTCTGATATTTCGGGTCAAGGCTAAATGCCTCGAGATAATACGCCTCAGCCCTGTCATAATCCTCAAGAATTTCATAGATGGAGCCGATATATCTGAGCGGCTGGGGCTGTGTCGGCATGAGTGCGTGCGCCTTTTGAAAGGCATCCAGCGCCTTTTGGTAACGTCCCCGCACAAGGAGATAGTAACCATATTCATAATAATTAAACCAGAGGAAGCGGTTGGTGCGGTCAAGACGCTGGGTGATTTCTGCCGGCAATGGCTGTGTCCGAAGAATGCCCGTCAGGACAAGGCAGTTTATGAATATCATGGCGCAAAGGATAGCGCCGGCGATAATGTGCTGCCAGCGGACACTTATTTTTAAGCGGATAAAAAGATGCCATGTGATAATAAGAAGGGCGCCGAGGATATAAATGGCACCGATGCGCGCCAGAAAATATGCATTGCCAAAGTTGCCCCAGAGCGCCTTCAGCCAGCGCCATGGCGCAAAAAGGGTGTAGAACAACCCCCTGAAAAATGCCCAGTTCCACGGGATGTAATGGTCGAGGGTGTTGAAGCCCGTGCGCTCGGCGATGACGAGCAGAAAGGACCATCCGGCGAGGAGGAGAGCAACAAAAATCCAGGGAGAGCCACGCCTTTCGCCCAGAAGCGCCGCAAGTCCCACCATGAAGATGAAGGAATATTCTGTAAAGCGGCGATTTGAAAATGAACCCCCCGCCCACCATATCTCGTTCGCGCTGTTGATATAGATTTGCAGAATAAGCACCGCCAGAAGCCCTGCTGTCAGGATGCGCTCCCTTTTCCACAAAAACAAAAGACCCAGTGCGCCAGGCAGGACGAGGGGCGTCCATGGCAGGAGGCCGTGATAATCTGAAAACAGCATCTCATAAAGCGCCGGGCGGAACCAGTGCATCTCCTCAAGCTTGGGGAGATGAAAGGGATTGCCGAAGAATTTGCCCCAGTACATGAAGAGAGGCAGAATCCCCAGAAGGAATGTTGCGAGTGCGAGCAGGCATCCGCGCTGGAACTGCCGCCGGTTTTCAGTGTTGGGACGCAAGCCCCCTTCCTTATATTTCAGGAATGCCTCAACAGGAAAGACGATGAGACTGGCAATGTGTTGTGGACGCACAAGTGCGACAAGTCCACCCAGCGCACCCAGAAGGAGCCATTGTGCGGGCGTTCTCTCCTGGATTGTTCCGCCCCATACAATGAAAAAGATTGTCAGGATGAAAAAACCTGTGGCGTGGGACATTAGACCTCCATAGAAGGTATAGAAGAGGAGCGGTGTGCCGAAGAAGGCAGTGAGTGTAGCGACGAAAGCCGTTTTCGCCCCGTATCGTTTTTCAATGAAGTAGAATGCTGACATGAGACCGCACCCCACATAGAACAGGATGCCGATGAGGATGGCAAAGATGTAGGGCGGACTGAAACCGTCTGTCTTTGACTCAAATAGACGCGCCAGCATCCCGCCTGCCGCATAAAACCCGCACCATAGGAGACCCGTGCCCATTGGCCAGTCATTGGAGAGATATCCCCTGTTCGTTACATAGAGCATGTGTTTCTGGTATTCAAAATGCTCATATTCATTGGAGAAGTCGAGGTCGCGGTCGTGGAGGAGAGAGTGTGTGTAGGTATAATAGGCGGTAAAATCCGGGGGTTCGAGATAGGCGTTGGTCATCAAGAAGGAAAGGCACAAAAAGATGCAGAGCCAGACCTTCATTAATGAAACGTCTTCTTTCAAGCCTTTAACCCTTTGTGAGATGTGAGTGGAGAATATTCCAGAAGGATGGGCGGGGTGTCAAGCGATGTGTAAGATATGAATACTTGCCTGAATGTCGTTTTTTACTTGACTCTGTGGCATTGTCTCCTTGCGGTGTCTTTTACAGGGAATTTGAATGCAAATAAAAGAGGGGGAAAACATGAATGATGCGCCAAATGTCTCCACCGGTGCTCATGGTGTATCGCCACGGGAAGTAATGGCGGGGTTCTGGGTCAGGGCGCTGGCGCTCGTCCTTGATATTATCCTGCTCAATTTCGTATTCAACGGACTTTCCTTTCTCTTCCGGGAACAATTCTTTCTCGTATCACGATACACAGATTTCATCGGCATGATTATTGTTTATTTATATTTCACCCTTTTAAACGGTCCTGTGGGGAAGGGGCGGACAATGGGCATGTATCTCTTCAATATCTGCGTCAGGGATTATGAAGGACGCGTGTTGAGCCCTGGCGCCGCCTGTAAGAGGACGCTCATTCAGATGGTCTCGCCGATTTTCCCGATGGTTTTTTTTACGCCATTCCTGAAGATGACAGACCCCTCCCAGGCAATGTTGAGTAGCGGCATTCTCAGCCTCTCCCTTTCCTTCCTTGTCAGCAATGCCCTTCTTGTTGGATTGCATCCCCTGAAGCAGGGATTTCATGACCGTGTGGCGAAGAGTATCGTTGTCCGCGGGCAGACTGTGGTGCGTTATGAAGAGCTGGAGAGATTTACCTCATCCGAGATGATTGGGCGCAAGAGGCGGATGCCCGCTTCTGCCTATCAGTCCGCCGGCATTGCCTTTGTTGTCATCAGTCTGATACAGATATGGGGAGTCTTTCAGCAGGTGCGGGGCGAGCCCTGGAGGATTCAGAGCCGCATGCTTGATGAGATGAGGCAGCGATTTTCCATTCAAGGATTTGAACTCA
>JAPLSR010000281.1 GCA_026398545.1 Candidatus Sumerlaeota bacterium
TATTTACTACCGTCCCGATAATCTTGCTCCATTTAAACGTGGATGGTATGACAATTATCATCCAACGGAACATTATCCTCAGCCCTGGGAGGAATGCCCTATTACAATGGGCACCGGCGATGACCTTGACATAAGCTATCATTACTGGGGTGCATGTTATAAAGGTAATAATGATTTCACAACAAGCAATTCTCTTACTGCCAGTGCCATTACCCTGCGCCATCCCAAGGAAGCCGCCGGGGAAATTCAATATACCATTAATGAGAGTGTTGTGACTTTTTATCCCAGTATTCCGGAATCGGCAAAAACTATCGCCATAGCCTCCAGCGCGTATGGGGAGAATCATGAAGAAAAAACTATTTCCTGCTTTGGGTCCAATATATATTTGGACTCAGAAACATATATCAATCATTCTCTTGTTCTTTATAGACGATTTAGGGGCTATGCAGACGCTTATGGAGTGGTGGATCATTACCAGACGCCCGAAGGGGGAGTTCCCTATATCAATAGAATAGCCATGACTGCTGGTTCGGGAGCAACGGGCGGGAGTATGGCGGAGCCTATTTATCTGGGTGTGGTCGTGACGTATGGCGATTGGCCAGGCTTTTTAAGTCAATTGGAGATTAATATATATCGTTATGAACCGGATCCGGAAAACTGGATAAAAATTGGGAATAAAACAATCTCTTGGGATATTTGTTATAAACGTCATATTGATGACATTGCCCTTGCGGCTAATGGAAATGATCTTTGGGTATTCTGGTTATATTCTTACATAGATGAGAATGAAAATAGTATAAGGGATTTCCGGGGGTATCGTATTCAAAATTCTTCAGGAAGGACCATGATGGATACCATATCAGGCAATTCAGCGTTCTTTGTTCCAGATACAATACCCGGAGAAGTTATTAATGCGGATTGGGATAATATAATAAATATGACACGGCTAATCTGGACACAGATAGATGGAGGATATTATAAAACTCGTGCAGGGCGTGTGGAACTCGATCCTGTTACCAAACAACCAATTCATATGGTTGATTTTCCTAGTGAAATTTCAAATAATTCAAATGATAATGCTATAAATCCTTCCATAGCTGTTAATAATAGTGAATATGATGAATTCAGAGCCTTTGCAGGATTTACTTTTGGGGAAAATTCTTCCATTGTAAAATGTAAATTGATTAATGGTGATGATGTATGGCAACAACCAGAGAATTATTATGGTGTTACTCCTGACGATTCATATATAACATATTCTTATTTCGGAAATCCACAATTTATCTGGATGGAAAGCGAAACAATTAAAATTAAGGATGAAATTGTAGCTGAAGGCAATCATTACCATGAATGTCTGCAACTAAAAACAAATAGATACAATAATACAGATATTTATACATCATATGGAGAAGACCAAAATATTATTATTCAAGAATTACATCCTTAATAATGAAAACAGGAATGAAAAAATACTTTCATCATTTATTTTTCATTATTTTTGCATTACTATTCTTTCCAGTCAATGCAGATTATAGGATGATGTGTACTTTTTATGAAGGTTCTAATAAAGCAAGTATATTCTCAGTTAGTAATGATGGTGATATAAAATTTCTATATGAATTAGCCGTCACACCGGGGGGAGAACCAATGAGCATTGTTTTTGCTCCAAATGGACATTGGGGATTAATAGGTTGTAATACTACACCCTGGCCACTTTCTCAGGTTACAACAGTTATAGGAGTTAATAAAAATCAGGATATTGCTGTTATTGGTTTTGTTCATAACGAATATTATTGGTTGGTGGCAATTTCACCTGATTCTAAATATGGTGTATATGGAGCTTTTTTACAAACTCTTCGTTTTTTACCTGATAATACTTTTTATCCTATCCCGACAAATAATTCATTTTTAGCAAGCTATGATGCGGATTTTTCATCTTTAAGTGGTAATTTAATAGCGGTTAAATCAAGCATAACTTGTGAAATAGCTGAATATACTTTAACTTCCGATGGTAAAACAACAAATACTGGAGTAATAATGAATATTAGTCCAGCTACGGGTAATAGTGATTTGGCTATTAGTCCAGATGGACGAACATGTATTGTTTTGAGTGGAGTTGGACAAGCATTTACTGTTTTACACGTTTTAGAAGGAGGAGGATTTTCCTTTGTTCAACAATTTGGAAATCCTGGGCTAAATCCAGGCGTAGTTAAATTCACTCCTGATTCTAAATATGCAATTATTTCATTTTTTTCTACATATGATTTAAGGAGTTATTTAATAAATGAAGATTCATCTTTAACTGAAGTATGTGCATTAGATATACCCTATTATTTGGGAGGATTTTTGGGACTTTCACCAGATGGGAAAATAGCAGTATTCGGTGCATTAGCTTATGGTTATACTTTTTTATATGTTGTTCGAGTTCATGATGATGGAACATTGGAATATCTTCATGATAAAGATTATGTTTGTAATGGTTATATTTCCTGCATTGACTTTATTCCACCATATAAGACAGCCGCTGATCCTTCATGGAATATGTATCAATAATGGAATCAAGATGCATACTTTAAAATCCCCACTATCTTAAAAGTAATTGACTTATAGTTTTCTATCACATAGTTATACCTTTCTGTTGAATGGGCATGTTTGAAGATTCACATGTCGTTTTTTTATCTTAGCACAAGAAAGGTAACAAGATGAAGATTCCCATTTTCAGGACAATCGAGCAGAATGAATACCTCATGGAAAGCATTATGAAAAAGATAGAGGATGTCTTCCGCACGGATGCCTTTGTTCTTGGACCTGTAGTGGAGAAATTTGAGTTAAAGTTTGCTCAGATAATAGGCTCCAAACATGCCGTGGGAGTCGGCTCCGGAACAGATGCCTTTCTCCTCTCCCTGCGCCTACTGGACCTCCAGCCGGAAAATCAGGTAATTATCCCTGTTTTCGGTTTTGTGTCCATTGCAATGGCTGTCCTTCGTGTTGGGGCAACGCCTGTTTTCATTGATGTCGACCCCCTCACAGGTCTTATGGACCTCTCCAAGGTGGAGGATGCCATTACGGAGAACACCCGCGCCATCATGCCTGTTCACCTCTATGGCAAGGCGATGAATATGAACAGCCTGATGGAGATTGCCCGCAAACACAATCTTGCCGTGATTGAGGACTGCACACAGGCGACGGGCGCTCAGTTCCATGGCCGCAAACTCGGAACATATGGCATCACCGGTTGCTTCAGCTTCAGCCCGAATTCCAACTTAGGCGGCATCGGCGATGGCGGCATGGTCATAACGGAAGTGGATGAATACGCCGTACGCCTCAGGAAATTTCGCGACCATGGACACGCAGACGAGATTTATCATGACGAGATTGGATATAACAGCCACCTTGACGCCATTCAGGCGGCAGTGCTGACGCTCAAGCTGGAGGACCTTGAGGACTCCAATGCCGAACGCATCGAAAATGCAAGATTCTATAATGAGCGGTTCGGGGACTTGAACGCCGTCCTGCCGGAAATTACTGACAACATCTCTCATGTGTTCAACCTTTACACTATTCAGGTCGCCCAGCGGGATGCCATGAATATTTATCTGAAGGAAAAAAAGGTGGGATGCGGCATTTACTATCCCATCCCACTTCACATGCAACCCTGTTTTGACTTTCTGGGATATAAGGAGGGCGATTTTCCTCAGGCAGAGCAGCTCTCAAAGCGTGTCATCTCCCTGCCCGTCTTCCCCGGGCTCAAGCGCCAGGAGATTCAATATGTTACCCAATCGGTGAGGGATTTCTTAAGCAGTTAATGCAAGAATTGCCTGAAGTCGTCGAACTTTTAACCTTTGGCTATTAACTCAAAGATGCCCGATGATGAATTTTTCATGAGGCGGGCTCTGAATCTGGCAGCCCGTGCGCGGGGTCAAACCTCCCCCAACCCCATGGTGGGCGCCGTCCTTGTGAAGAATGGTATAATTATTGCCGAAGGATATCATCACCACGCCGGTGAAGACCATGCCGAACGGATAGTCTTGAAAAAGGCGGGGCGTTCGGCGCAAAATGCCGCTCTTTATATCAACCTTGAGCCCTGTTGTCACTGGGGCAGGACACCACCCTGCACTGATATCATCCTTGAATCCGGCGTCAGGAGAGTTGTGGCAGCCATACGCGACCCATTCCCAGGTGTCCGTGGCAGAGGATTTCGCATTTTAAGAGATGCGGGCATTGAAGTCACAGAGGGTGTGTTAAAGGATGAAGCCCGCCGCCTGAATGAGGTGTTTTTTACCTTCCATGAAAAAAACCGCCCCTTTGTCATGCTGAAATGGGCAATGAGCCTTGATGGACGGACGTCCACCGATTCAGGGCAATCCAGATGGATATCCTCTGAGGCGTCCAGACGCATGGCACACCGCATGCGTTCATGGTATGATGGTATTGTTGCCGGCGCAGGCACAGTGCTGATGGACAATCCTCAACTTACTGTGCGCCTCTCCGGTTACAAGCGTCGCCAGCCTGCCTGTATTATCTTAGATACAACATTTCGGACTCCCCCCGATGCCGCCCTTTTCAAGGCGGAACGGAGGGTTATCATTGCGGGGGGGGCGGTCAGGGATGCGGCAATCAGGAAAAGGTCGCTCAGGCTTGAGGCTCAGGGCGCCGAGATAATACATCTGCCCACAAGGGGCGGCTTGGTGGATATCCCATCTCTCATGCAAAAACTCTACAATCTGTGTTTTCAATCCCTCTTTGTTGAGGGTGGAAGACACGTGGCGGGGAGTTTTTTCAAGGCAGAAATGGTGGACAAGCTGGGGGTCTTTCTGTCATCGCGAATCATTGGCGGATTGAAGCCCGCCTCCCCGCTCCTCTTCAAGGGTCCGCTCTCCATAAAGGATTGTCCTAACTTCACCATAGATAAAATTAAACGTTCCGGCACTGATTTTTATCTTGAAGCCTACCCTGTATAAATGTTTTTTATTATCAAAATATTCAAAATATAAAATCAGGAGTTTTGATTTTTGGTGAGATGGGATTCTGCCATGGAGCGAATGCTCATGGGAATAGCCGGAGGCACGGGCTCCGGAAAAACCACAGTGGCTAAGGCAATCCGCCGCCAGCTCTCCGAGGAAGAGGTGGTGATTATCAGCCATGACATGTATTATTGCGACAACAGCCATCTATCCATGGATGAACGGGAAAGGATAAATTATGACCACCCCGATGCCTTAGATAACGACCTCCTTATAAAACAGTTAAAAGAATTGCGCGGCGGAAAGACAATCCCGCGCCCCATTTACAGTTTTACAAGCCACACCCGTCTCAATGAAACCGTGCCGATCAAGCCTGCAGATGTGATAATTGTTGAAGGGATTCTCGTCCTTGCTCATCCGGAGTTGCGCAACATACTTGACATCAAGATATATGTGGATACAGACCCTGATGTGCGGTTTATCCGCCGCCTGACCCGCGATATCAAGGAGCGCGGACGTTCTGTCCAGTCAGTGATTGACCAGTATCTGAATATCGTCCGCCTTATGCACATGGAGTTCGTGGAACCATCCAAACGGTATGCGGATATTATCTTGCCCGAAGGCGGCTTTAACAAGGTGGCAGTTGACCTCATTATTACCAAAATACGGAGCATCCTCAATGAAAACAGAACTATCCCCGGCGACGAGCATTGATATCTCGTTTCTGGGCAAGTATAAAAGACTTAAGTTCCTTGTGGTCGGGGATGTGATGCTGGACCATTACATCCAGGCGGATGTGGAACGGACATCACCGGAAGCCCCCGTGATTGTGGCATCAGTGCAATCGGAGCATTACGTTCCGGGCGGGGCGGCAAACGTTGCCGCAAATCTAAAGGCGATGGGGGCAAATGTTCTTCTCGCCGGTATTATTGGAAATGACGAAAGCGGAGATGTCCTCAGCTCCCTCCTTGAGGAAAAGGGTATCGGTATCAACATCCTCTTAACCGACCCTGACCGCTCCACCACACTGAAGACCCGCATCATGGCGCGAGGTCAGCAGATATTACGCCTTGACCGTGAGGTCAAAACCCCCGTTGGTGAAAAATTCGTAATCCAATTAAAAAATTTCCTCCGGCGAAATGCCGGCGGGATAAATGGCATCATCATTTCAGATTATGCCAAGGGGTTATGCACTAAGGAATTCCTCGAACCGGTTATTGAATTTGCTAAGCGCCATGGCATTACCACCCTCTGCGACCCCAAAGGTAATGACTTTTCGAAATATCGCGGTGTGGACATTTTGACGCCGAATTTCAGGGAGGTCCAGGCGGCAACAAAACTTTCCATAAAAGATAATAAAACCTTAGAGAGGGCGGCGCAAAAGATTATCAGAATCACAGATTCCAAAGCCGTCGTTGTCACGCGCGGGGCGGAGGGTGTTTCACTTTTTATTAACCGCAAGCCGCCGATTCACATCCCCACCCACGCACAGGAGGTGTATGATGTGACAGGCGCCGGCGACACATTCATCAGCCATTTCTCCCTTGCTCACCTTGCAGGTCTGCCATACCGCCAGGCGGCGCATATCGCCAATTTTGCCAGCGCCATTGTTGTTGGGAAATTGGGCGTCGCCGTTGTGAGCCCGGAAGAGCTGGTTTCCTTCATCCGCACTGAAACCTTCGTGATAAAGATTAAAACACTGGAAGAACTGGTTGAGATTATAAAGGGGCTTAAAGCCAGTGGCAAAAAGGTGGTTTTCACCAATGGGTGTTTTGACCTCATCCATATCGGTCATATAAAATTTCTTCAGGAGGCGAGAAGCCTCGGGGACTGTTTGATTGTGGGCATCAATACGGACACCTCGGTGAGAAAGGTGAAGGGACAGGGACGTCCCCTCATCGGGGAAAATGAACGTGCAGACCTCCTGGCGGCGCTTCACTGGGTGGACTATGTGGTTCTCTTTGACGAAACCACGCCTGAACCTATGCTTCGCGCTCTCAAGCCCGATATCCTTGTTAAGGGGAAAAATTTGCGCCCGGAGGAGATTGTCGGATATGAGATTGTTAAAGGTTACGGAGGCGAGGTTCGCCGCCTTCCCTTTTTCTCAAATATCTCAACATCTGAGCGGCTGAAGGATATTCTCAAAACCCTAAAAAACAAATAAATCCCACCACCATATAAATAAGGTACCGGTCACCGATAGGGCGCTGACGATGTGGAAATGTTTATTCCCGTTCCGGAGGTGTTTCCACAGGAGGTGCTGACCTCCGGCTCTCCGTATCGGAGAAGTCATCAATATTTATTTTTTTTCCCGTATCGGGTTTAGAATAAATCTCAGGTGCGGGAGACCGGGGTGTCTTGCGCATGAGAACCCCTTCCTGAGGTCTGCCCGAAGGATAAAATGGCGCACCCGGCTTGATAAAACCTCTCATACCATCGAGAGAGATTTCAACATCCACCTCGCATGTCCCGTCTTCAAGATGTCGGGTCTCCACCCTTCTTGCCCCACGAAGAAAGGACTCAAATCTGGACCTGATTTCATCATTCTCCGTTATAAAATTGCGGACGGTGGTGTTTGCAGTGATATGAACCCCCTTGATATTCTCACCCAGATTGCGCAGGGCGTCATGATGGGCGGCACGCTCAGCCATGAGCTTGCCCTGGGGAGTATCCTTCAGGTCATCGGGGGCAACACCGGAACCCGACGCCTTGATAGTCAGGTGATACCACGACTCCTCCGGCGGAGGCACATCATTCACCGGAACTGACTCCGCAATAGGATTGGGAACACCATGCCCCTCAGCGGAGATGACATCACTATAATATGCGAACTGTCTCCGAAGTACTCGCTGGAGTAAAACCACAGGGATTTCCATGCGGACTGTGCATGTCCCATCGGGTTCCCAGCGTGTGACAACAATGCGCGCCCCACGCAGGACAGCATCAACATTGGACCTGATTTCATCATTCTCCGTAACAAAGTTGCGGACGGTGGTTCTTGAGTCGATGCGCACGCCATAGATGGTCTCTGCAAGGTTGCGCTGGGCATCCTTGATGGCTGCCTGTTTTGCCATAAGGCGCGCCTGCTGGGGAGAACTCACCACCGTTGTTTGTGCGCTCACAAGGCTGAGGCAGGCGAGAAAGACCACCACCCCCACAAGATATGTCAAAAAACGATGCGCCATTGTTAATCCCTCCTTCCCGCATAATCCATCATTATCGCACCACATTGCGTATCTGATTCAAATCGATTCTCATATCCACCTCACAGGTGCCGTCATTGTTATAGCGTGTATCCAGGACTGGCGACATTCGGATAATGCCATCCACCCGGGAGCGGATATAATCATTCTGGGTCATGAAATTTTCAACGGTGGTATGGGAATTAATCGCCACACCCTTTGCCGTTTCAAGGATCTGACGCTGGGCGTCTCTGAGAGCCGCCTGTTTTGCCATAAGACGTGCCTGCGCAGGATTCATGCCTTCGGAAGCCACTCCGGTACCTGTTACATTATACCAATCAGGAGCCACATTATCAGGAGCCACATTATATGCACACCCGGAGAAAAACATCAAAGAGGCAAGACAAATACCTAACCCTAAGATTTTCAACATTTTAGACTTCATTTTCTGCATTTCCCTCCCTTTATTTTGAAACATTGTCATTTAAAGTAATCTGCCAGAATTATGCCATGTGCAAGATTAATTTTATCAATGATTTACATATGTTCTCTACACTTCTGGGGGCTTCTTGTTCACCATTCGGACATCCAGTTTGTCCCAATCTCGGACAGTCGGATAAAATTTGCATAATATTGCCAAAACCGACCTTCCTGAGATTGTCATCCCATTCACCAAACCCGGATGTCATATAAATAATCCTTGATTTATAGTGAGTGTTGCAATTATTATATAATGTGAAAATTGTGAAATTGTGAGTGATGAAAAATGGATGGCAATCTTCAACATGAAGAAAAGCAGCTTACGGAACTTCTTCTGCCCCTTTTGAAGAAATACAGGGAGAAATTTCTCCAGACTGCCACAAAAATAAAGGATGAGACTGCATCTGACACCGTTCATGACCTGCGTGTGTCCATCCGGCGGCTCCGTGCCCTGATTACACTTTTTAACGACATCTTCCCCAAGCTCAAGCCAAAGGCTTTTAACCGCGCCTTGCGAAGGCTTTTAAGACCTTACGGAAGTCTGCGTGACCAGTATATCCAGATGAATATATTGAAGGCAAGTATCTCTCAGGATGAACAGTTCCTGAACCCTTATCTCGACCGGTTGAACAAAAAGGTCGCAAAACTGGAGATTATCCTGAAAAAGCGGATTAAAACCATAGACCTGTCGGGGGTGGAAGACCTCCTGGGGAGATTAATCAATCTGAATAAAATCCAGATACCTAAGAATAAAAGACCTCGCGGGGCG
>JAPLSR010000158.1 GCA_026398545.1 Candidatus Sumerlaeota bacterium
TCAGGATGCCGAACCAGAACAGGAAAAATACCATGGTGCGGATATTGAGCGAAATGTGAGGTTCCCTGCTTATTCTGCTGTGTCTCATATATGCCATTGAGATTACCTCACTTGCCAATCACCTGCCCACATCATCCGTCTGCAACGCACAAGGAAGACAGTTTGCGAATAGCCCTGAGTTTTGCGCTCCTGGAACGGGGATTCCGCTGAATTTCTCCCTCCGAAGGTCGCAGGGGTTTAGGCGTCAGGAGCTCAAAAGTCCGCCCAGCCTCAACCTTCCTGACAGCCTCAGCAAAACATCGCTTGACGATACGGTCTTCTCCGGATTGAAAAGAAATAACAGAGCAGACCCCCATTTCATCAAGGTTCGCCAGTGCGACCGGCAGTGCATCCCTCAGGGCGTCCAGCTCCCCATTTACGGCAATCCTGATGGCTTGAAACCCCGTCTGGACATAATTGCGATGTGGGCTGCGGAAACGCGGCGGAACCGCCTTCCTTATAATTTCGGCAAGCTGAAAGGTGGTTGTTATAGGTCTCAATTCTCTTGCCCTCCGGATGCCTCTCGCAATGGCGCCGGCGAAACGCTCATTGGCGTATTCTTTCAGAATACGCCTTAATTCCTTTTCAGACCACCTGTTCACCACTGTTGCCCCATTGAGAGATTTTGTCACATCAAAGCGAAGGTCTAAAGGACCATCCATATCACAGCTGAAACCGCGGGCGGGGTCATCAAGGTGTTGAGATGCAACACCGCAATCAAAAATTATGCCGTGAAACTTTTTTCCCGAAAGCCCCGCCTCCCCTATCGCTTGTTCCATCTCCGTATAAGAGAGATTAAAGAGCCTCCATGCCTCTTCAGGAAAACCCTCGCTTGTAAAACAGGCTTTCGCCAGAGCAAGCATGGAACTGTCAATGTCAAGCCCAAGGAGAAAACCGCCCGGGAGGATGCGCCTCAGGATTTCGCTTGCGTGACCACCTGCCCCCACGGTGCAGTCAAGAAACCTTCTGCCGGGGGAAAGTCCGCCTGAGGCGGAGAGGAGCTGAAGCACCTCCTCCACCATCACCGGTTCATGAACATACAAACCCTTATCCTGCCTGACATTCCGGGGAACTAATAAAGGCCAAGAGTTTATAAACAAGTTAAGCCCTTTTCAGGGTTCGGTCAGGTCGCAACGCACTGAGATTGAGCGGGGACACGGTCAACGGGACAACTGGAAAATGAGCTGGGACTGGAGCTGGAACGGGGATACTGGAACTGGAACAACTTGTACTGGAGAATGAGCTGGCACCGGAACGGGAGCAATCCACATGTCATATTAACAGGAAGCGGGAGCATTTGTGCATCATGACCGGCTTTGCTGACTCCTGGCCTTTATTAGGTCCCCTGGAAAAAAATTCTCTCCTTTCTTTCAAAATTCACGACTTTGTCAGAGCATCCTGAATGGTGGGCAGGTTCTTTGTCGTCTCAGCAATGAACTTGTCCCACCTCTCCTTTGACCAGATTTCAAAATGGTCCCTGAAGCCCTTGACGTACACCTCCCGTGAAGATCCAAATGAGACGGCTTCCCCATTGTTGCCATTACAGGAGGGCGGTTTGAGAGCGATGCCTGCATATTTCATGAGCTCATCGGTGAGTCTCAGCCTCCCCTGTGGGTCGATGGTTTGAGGGCAGGATGACCCCTCAATCATCGTCATCAGGTCGGACATGTTTCTATCGAGAATGGATTTTTCCTGGAGCTGTGCCAGATGGTGGTCATAATTTTCTTGAGGATATACTGCGATGGAGAGTTTCAGTGAGAGGCATGTGATGACTGAGCGGTGTTCATTTTTATACTGAGTATCGAGGATTTCGAGAAAATCCGGAGAAACTGAAATTCTATTTTTGGAATCGATATTATATGGATGACTTCCGATGAAGCCATTTTTGGGTGCTGATTTGGTGATTTTTTCCATCAGCCCTTCCCCACTCAATCCCACTTAACAATTTAAGATTGGGAGAAAATACCACAAAATATCAAGTGGAATAATAATACAGTGGAAGGATTTTTTAATATTTTGGAAGTCTATGCTATATTTTGAATATATTACAATATCAAAATACAATATATAGTATATTCTTGAAAAATGACCCTGATACGCCTTTTGCTAAAATTTTGCACTTATTTTAAAAAATACAATAAGTAAGCGCCTTTATTTCCTGAAAGTGGTTTAAAAGAGCTTTTACGCTAAAATCAGTAATATCAATTATTTGCAATTTTTTAATAAAGACAGCATGGCATGTGTTTTTTAAATATCCCGTGACTTAGTGCGAACGCCACAAAAAATGCGGAAAATCGCCGGGACACAAAGGGCATATCCTATCTATCGCAAGGTTTATCTTTGAACGAAAAACATGCACCCGCTCGCCCTCCTCTATCTCGCGCAGGGACATTTCCCGCAAATCTCCAAATGCCTCCTGCCTGGGGCAGCAGCGAATATGCCCCGTCGGTTCAATATAAAAGGAGGTTCGCGATGCGCGGCAGTGCGGCGGTTCAAAAGCGCCTCGTCCTGAGGCCGCCTTAAAACACAAAAGGACGCGCTCTAACTGGCGTCGTGTCATATTAAGGTCAAAGAGCCAGCTCTGGAAACAGGGTTCATCCAGCATCTCCCAGAAATGTTCCTCATACCGCATCAATTCCTCATGCGAGGGAATAAGGTCGGGACTGAGCGGCGAAGTCGCCGGTTCACCTTCAGGACTCAGGTAGAGATTTGGCGGGAAGAATTCCAGCCGGTCAAAAAGGGCATTTTCCACCCGATGAATGGCATCCTCCAGAGCCTTAAGTGTTGCGGATGAGAGGTGGAAAACCCCTTTGACGATGAGATGGGGGCGCTCTTTCCTCAGCATATAGACTTCTGACTGCAGGGCGCTCAGCTCCGCCATCCATATTTCCTCCGGACCTGAGTAAGGTCCGAGTCGAAAGATAATCTCATTTACTTCATGCGCAATAAGACCAGCACAGGGGGATGATTGCCCGGGTTTTATCCAGAGGGAGAGATTTTCTCCCTTTCCGAAAAGGGAGCGCAGGGCAATTGCAAAATCGGGATGCGCCGGAGGATTTTCCCCCATGAGCGCAATGTTGCGAACACCATAGAATTGTGCCGCATTAGCCAGCGGGAGAAAGAACCGCCGGTCAAGCGTCTTTCCTGAGCTGTTCAGGCAGAGGGTCAGATTTGGCAAGGTGCGGCGCGGCTCAAGAAGGAGCTGGGGATAGAGCGCCATCACACTTTCACGAATTATATTTTTACTATTTTCCGAAATCACTTTTATAAAATAAGACCGCCTGTGAGGGAATCGCAAGAATGATTTTGCCTCTTAAAAAAATTCCCGATGCCGCTGTGATACGGCGAAGCCCTCCCGGCGATGTGTAAAAAGAATGAGCGTATTGCAAACCAGGGATTCATGATAGATTTACAAAGTAATTATTTAAAATTATTATCCGCTGCCATCTCAATCTACATTGACTCTTTTCAACCGAGCCGTTATACATCAGGGGATTTATTGCGTGGGA
>JAPLSR010000409.1 GCA_026398545.1 Candidatus Sumerlaeota bacterium
ACACCGACACCGACACCAACGCCAACGCCGACGCCAAAACCATCGCCAACACTTACACCAACACTTACACCAACGCTTACACCAACACCGACGCCAAAACCATCGCCAACACTTACACCAACACTTACACCAACGCTTACACCAACACCGACGCCAAAACCATCGCCAACGCTAACACCGACGCTAACGCCTACGCCAACACCGAGACCGATGCCGGAGAGAATAAAACGCTATTTGCTGGGGCTGGATTCAAATCCAACAGGCTTAGATTTAAACGCCGACGGCAAGGTTGATATCGCGGACCTGATTAGGTATCTGTCAGGTAAACGCCTGACGAAATAACAGACAGCGTTTTTCAAGATGCCGATGCAAGGACAGGGCATTTGTTTTGGATAATAGAACAGGGAAATAATTTATCCTGTTCATCCTGCCAATCCTTGTTAAATAAAAAATTAACAGGGATGGACAGGATATTCAGGATAATATTTATTTAAACAGGGATGGACAGGATATTCAGGATTTTTCAGGACGGCATGAAATCTCATGTCTTCATTCCTCACTTACCGGTTTGCGTCTGAGCGTCTTTTTCCGCGAACGCTGTTTTTTCCCTGCAAGAATCTTCTCCTGCGCCTTCTCCGATATAACCGTCGGGACGCGGGGACGGCGGCGGCGCTGTAAGGCGTTAATCCTTCGCCGCAGGATTTCAAGGGCAATCATCTTGTTCCGGTATTGCTCACGCTCCCTCTGGCAGGTAACAACAATGCCTGTGGGAAGATGGCGCAGACGCACAGCCGTCTCGCGCCGGTTGACATTCTGCCCGCCCGGTCCGCTGGAGCAATATGTCTCCACCTCGCACTCGGCAAGCAGGGCATCATCCGTATCTGGCAGGCGATAGGTATTCATGGCTTGGCCGACTTCGCCAAAGCAGCCTTTATTTGGCTGCGACGGCTGAAAAAATCTTACTGGAGAGTGAGTTCCACGGCAGCCTTTGGCTCCAGCACCTGAAAGGTGAAGGATTCCACTACATAAAGATGAACCTTTTCGGCATCATGACCTGCATATCCGATGGAGAAATCCTGCCCCACGGTCAGAATAAAGTCACCTCCGCGACCGGAGAGGACCACACCACCCTTCAGGGCGGGACTCCAGACAATCTCACCTCCCACAATCCCCTGCACGCGCTTCTTCAGGGGATACCCCTTGCCATCGCCCTCCATGAGCTCCTGGTAAAGTGTGGTGCCGAGGACGAGGTGATAAGGACCGCCAATGCCCATTTTCTGGATGGCGAGAACCGCCTCCTCAATCTCCGCCTCAAATGTGGATGCCTCTTTTTTCACCCTCAATGGCGGATGTTCGGATGACTTGAAGATGCCCCTGATACCGCCTTTTTCAAAACCAAGATAGATGACCTTATCCTCGAAGTGCGCCGCCTTGCGAGCCGCGCCAATAAGAGGGGTGAGTTCCGGCGCCTTTAACCCGCGGGCAATGTCATCCATCTCCTGAATGGCGAGGGAAAAGGGAACCCTGACTTCGATGAGCGGTTGAACCACCCTTTTTCCGGCAAGGACACCTTCAATAACCTCCGATTCGCCCATTTCCACGCATCCCACATTTACCGCGGCAAACTTCCAGCCGTGAGGTCCATCAAAATCGATAAGACCCCGCGCCGAGAGATTTCCCTTCAAGATAAGTTTTGCCTGCTTATCAATCTCCTCCCACGCCTCATCGGGGATAGGGGCGAGAGTGCGTTTGAGTAAATCCATATCACTTGCCTCCTTCTGCCTTCGCTAAAGCTACGGCGGATCTTAGATTTGAAAGATTCCCGATGCCGAGGGATGCATCCGGCGCGGCGCCTTCACCCCGCTCCGTCGCCATAGCTATGGAGCGTCGGCGACCCGCCGCACCGGCAGTCTGCTCGACCTGGGTCACGGGACCATTTGTGAAGAGATAGGTTTTGAGATTCGCATCGAACTGCGGAAGCTGGCGCCTGAGCCATTCGAGCGCCATACTTGCGTGCTCCACCTCCTCATCCCGGTTGTGGGCGAGAATTGCCTTGAGCTCGGCATCCTGTGTCACGGCTACCCGCTGATGATACCAGTTGATTGCCTCCAGCTCCTCTATCAGGCTGGCGATGGCGCGGTGGATATTTCGAACATCTTCCGGCAGCTCCTGCTCAGTATAGGTTGTGCTCATTCATACCCCCCCTTTCATGAGAATTATTGTCTTCTCTCAATGTAACCATTGAATTATAACCCTGCGGACTTCATTTCTGCCTTCGCATAAAGCTTCGGCAGACTATAGATAGTGTTCTTATTCATATTTTTGGTGCCCGTCTCGGGATGACGCCGAGTCCGGGACGCTCAGGCATACGCAAGTATCCCTTTTCCACCTTCATGCCGTCAAACGGGTCATTTGAGAGGAGGAGATTCCCGTCTAAGTCAATATAATCAAAGGCGGAAGCGATGTGGGCGGCGGCGGTGATGGCGACGGAGGTCTCAATCATGCAACCCAGCATGGTTTTCAGACCGAAGGCGCTGGCACAGGTGAGCATCCGCCTCGCCTCAAGGATGCCGCCTGTCTTTATCAACTTTATATTAATGCCGTCACAGATGTCGGGGAGTTCTTTGAATGTATCACAGCGGTGAACGTCCTCATCGAGGAAGATTGGGATGGGGCTTTTCATTTTGAGTTCTGCCATTCGCCGGAGAGAGCCTCGTCCAAGAGGCTGTTCCACATATTCCACACCAAGGTCTGCCAGTATTTTGATGCACCTCAGCGCCTCCTCCGGCGTCCAGCCGCCATTGGCATCCACCCTCAGCGCCCGCCCTGTCCGCTTGCGAATCCGCCGCATGACTTCAATATCATGTTTCGCATCCCGCCCGAGTTTTATCTTCAGTATGGGATAATCTACCGCTTTTTCCACCTTTTCCAGCATGATGTCGATGGTGTCTATCCCGATGGTAAAGGAGGTCTGCTTATCCTCCGGCGGATAAAGTCCAAGGAGTTTATAAAGCGGGATATTCAGGTGCTTGCCGATATAGTCAAAGACTGCCATTTCAATCATGGCGCGTGCGGTGGGGTCTCTGGGGATGCATTGAGCGATGCGTTCCATGAGTGGTTCGATATAGAAGAGTTCCTGCTCCACAAGGAGCCTTTTCGCCTTTTTGAATGCGGTGCGGACACTGACGAGTGTTTCATTGTAATAACGCGAGGGAGAGCCTTCACCATAACATACGAATTCGCCGTCATCAAGTGTGAGGATGACGACCTTTTTTTTGCTGCGCGTGTAGGGGGCAACGCCAAATGGGTCTGTGAGATTCAGAGTGACTATATGTGTAGATGCCTTCATCAGAAATCCTTTCCGATATTTGGGATTGAACAATAAGTTATTTATTATGCCTCACTTAATTCCTGTCCGGCCGTCGCTTTCGCTTTGGCGGAGTCGGCAGAGAGGTGATTTATAAAATCATCAATGAAACACTCTGCCTCCTCAGATTCTGTGTAATGCCGGAGGAGGATGCGGGGATTTCCCGACACCATGGCTGAAAGCATTTTCCCCTTTGTGTTGTTAAACAGGCAGAGAATGGGCTTGCCAAGTCTCTCCGCCAGCCCGATTTCATACCCCACGCCAATTGATGGCGTGGTCACCTCGGCAACCACCAGGTCCGCCTCGGAAAGCCATTCCATGTCCTTTCTGTAAATCTCCGCATCGGTTATGCCATCCTCGCCCTTTTCCGAGATTCCGGGGTCAGCCACATGCTCAGTCAGCACCTCGCCATGCCGACGAAGATGTTTGATTAATTGCTCATAAATGCGACGGTCTGCCTGACCGCCACGTATGGAACCTGCAAAATATATCTTCATGCCCTTACCTTATAAAAGGACAAATCCTTTTCTCCCGCCTTCGCGGGCAGTAGCCCGCTTCAGCGGACGGAGGTCTGTTGATGCCTACTTATCATGAATGACCCTAAGTTTTTTTATAATTTTTTATTTTGTTTAACTGCGGCAAATTTGCATTTTGAACTCTTTCTAATAGTTTATCGTTTATAATATTTCCAGCCATCAATACCAGAAGGAGTTGGTGTGGGTGATGGCGTTGGCGTAGGTGTATGTATAGGTGTCGGGGTCGGCGTAGGCGTAAGCGTTGGGATGAGAAAATCCATTATTCGCAACATGACGTTCCCACGATTACTGGCACCATGAATCATCTCCAGTGGGAACCCCATGACCACAATTCTTTTCGTTGCGTCTTCGTATTGCACGGCTGCGACACTACCAGTGTCATCGTAGGTCAGAGCATTCGCGGCACCCGAACCCAGACCTGAAAATACATCCGGATATACAACATCATAGTAACCGTTGTCATAGTCCTTTGAAAAATTAATCTGTGAGAGACCAGCGAAGATTGAGCCTGATACTGCATTATTAGCAAGATTGGTGCCTGAGCCATCGTCGGCAGTGCATTGAACATGGAGTGTGTTATGGAGAAAATCCTTGTCTGCTTGAGTGGCGCTACTCCAAAGTTCAAGGTCGTATCCAACTTCTTCAGCTGAAACCAGGATTCGACCACCATTGTTCAGATAAGTCGTTACCCTCGCCTGTTCGGTGGAATTAAATGTTTCATCAGCGGTGCACTCTCTGCCGAGTATCCAATCAACGGCTGAGTAATCGCCAAGCGATATGGAGTTGTCAATAATCCGCTCGTTACTTGCAGAATCGAAATAGTAGCCAGCACTCTTGATGGCATCACCGTGCGAGACCACGTAGTTGAAACTATTGATAAGCCAGGGCCAGACACGCCGGGATGCCCCATTAACCGGGTCGCTATTCAGGGGCGTAATAGTATTGCCATATCTTCGGAAAGCCGCAACGATGAGGACTTTTGGGGTTTCACCGCTCGGACTCAGCCGGACGCCTACTGTCTCAGAGGGAAACGATTCACCACCAGCGTTATATGCCGCGATACGATAATAATACGCCTGGCCAGCTGATAGTCCGTTGTAGTTATAGCTGAGCACATTCCCGACATCCACACCATTGTCCCAGGCGAGTCCATCAGTGGATTTGTAAACATAATACCCCGTCGGCGCGCCGCCATTATAACCCCCTGAGGGTGGTGCGCTCCAGGCAATGGTTGCCTGGTCGTAACCGCTTGCCACGGCTGAAACTTTTGATGGCGCATCGGGGAGATAGGTCTTATTGGGATTGCCCTGGGTATCCGCAAAATAATCAATGATACCCTTCAGG
>JAPLSR010000087.1 GCA_026398545.1 Candidatus Sumerlaeota bacterium
AAATTATCCAGCGGTTGCGAAAATCTGTGGAATCTGTGGATTGATATCAAGAGTTACTTTTAAGAATTTCCGCTTCTTTTCTTGCAAACTTACCTGTCAGTAATGGGAGAAACAGGCAGGCGAGCAGGAGCCATGCGCGGAACTGAACGACTCGCAGGAGGATTTGCCGCATCCGCCCGGGCGGATTTTTATAAAGATACTGCGGACCGATGAGCGTTTTGTATTCCGCCCCATCGGGGATGGTCCAGTAAAGATGCATCAGGGCTATATCGGCATCCGCGCGCGGGTTGTATTGTCCCGCAATGGCATGAAATCCCTTTGTTAATTCGGACGTGGCAAAATCCCAGCGCTGTGGCTCATCACGTTCATTCAAAAAGATGGGTTTTCCATCGAGGAGGATGCGGTAGGAGCCCAGCACCTTCAGGGCGAAGTGATATTTTCCCTCGATGGGCACATAGAGATATCCTCTGAATGTGCGGGGTGGGAGCGATGCCCCGACAGGCTTTTCCTCCTCAATGTAAGTATGGCGCAGTGTATCAAGTCCCTGTCCGCGCAGAATAATGTGTGAGACTGACAGCACAAGCGCGAACAGTATGGCTGGTATTAGAAGCCCCCGCGCCCCAGGAATCAGGCGGTTCAGCCATCCCTTTTCTCCAAGTCCCATCTCGCGTAAAAGTATGCCGAGGAGGAAGAGGGCGGCGCCGAGGTGAAGGCTGAAAAGCACCGCTGACACTATCCCGCCGTGGCGTAAAAGATATAGCCATCCCAAGTCCAGCTTCCCCTGCGAGAGGAGAAAGAGATTTCCCTTCAGGGTTGAGAGTTGCGGGATGAAGAGAAACTCGTTCATTCCGCCCGGCAGCATGCCCCAGATGTCATTATTGAATTTATTCGGGCTGACCGTGCTTCCCGTGAATTGCACAAAGAGTCCGGCGGCAAGGACTCCCAGTATAGTGATGCGTATCCAGCGTGCAAGTGAGCGCCATTTATCAAATACCTCAAGCGCCGGCAGCAAAAGGAGCGGCATGACCGGCAGAAGAAGCCTTGGACCCCAGCACCATCCTCCCTGCCAGGAAAACCATTTCGCCAGCATTGCAATTCTGACAAGGACAATGCCTGCGCATAGTGAGAAGAGAAGGGGGAATTTTTTATGAAACCCCGTCAGTCCCATAAAGGCAAGGAGGACGGACGGTGAAAAGAGAAACAGTCCGCGGCTCGGACTGAAGAGGAGCCCGAACATGCCGCTGAAAAAGGGCGAGGCGAATGCCTGCCGTTCATATCCCGGCATCAGGGCGTACCCGTAGTTGAATTGGTTGTAAAGCAGGACAAGGCACAAAAATGGCGCGGCGCCTGCGGCAAAGTGTGCAAGGAGAGACGCGGTTCTCCTGTGGTAATAGAGCATCCAGATGGCGATGGGAATGAGGAGAAAGGCAGTATCAATCTTTGTGAGCATGGCGGCGCCGAACATAAGTCCCGCGAAGGATGCGTTTATCGCCTTTCCGCCCGATGCCCGGTTAAGAAAGATTATGCAGGCAAGCAGCAGAAGCGCCGCGAGGGGCTCTGAGAAATACTGCCTGCTGTAAGGGAAAAATGTGGTGGCGAGTCCCAGTGCAAGCGCCCCGGCGAGAGCCGCCCTCCGCCCATATCCCAGCTCCCCCCCGAACTTATAAAATGTGAGGCAGAGCCAAGCCCCGATGAAGACATTGGTTAGATGCGCCATGAACAAAATGATGAGTGAGGCATCCGCCGTGGCGGGGATAAATATCATGAACACACGGGCAAGAAGATACGCCGGAATGCCGACGATGGATTGTCCGGGCATGTATTTGGAATGATGGTATCCGAGATAGGGTTCAATCTCAAGAGAGCGGCGCTCCACAAGGCTCTGCGTCTGACGGAAATAAAATATCTCATCGCTTGAATAAAATGCCTCCTTTGAATAGTCGCCGAGGAAAAGGGTATAGAACAAGATAAAGAAAATAAACAGGGCAAAATGTAAACTTCGCTCCCTCACCGTTAATCTCCCAATGGCACTGCAATGGGATTAATGGCTCATCCCGTTTTATTGTTCAAGTGTAAAAACCGTTTACGATTTCTCCTTGCAATCGGGTTTTGTTATTTATAGTTTTATATAACTTTGATAGTAAACGCAGTTTTATGGCGAACATTTTTTAAATACAGGGGGTAATAAACCATGCCACTTGTCACCTTGAAACAGATTCTGGATGAGGCGGCAAAGGGCGGCTATGGCGTCGGCGCCTTCAACGTCAACAACATGGAGCAGATTCAGGGTATCTTCAAGGCGGCGCAGGAACTTGAAAGCCCGCTTATTATCCAGGCAAGCTTCAATGCGGTCAAATACGCAGGGCTCGAATTTCTCAAATACCTTATGAAAGCCGCCACAGAGACTTATCCGGATGTGCCGGTGGCGCTCCATCTCGACCACGGTCCGGATTTTGACCGTTGCAAGACCTGCATTGAACTCGGCTTCACCTCCGTCATGATTGACGGAAGTCTTGATTACTCCAGCAAGGAAAAGAAGAAGCCGGCGCGCTCGTTCGAGGATAATGTCGCCGTCACGAAACAGGTGGTGGATTATTCCCATCAGTTTGGAGTCAGCGTGGAGGGCGAGCTGGGCACCCTCGGCGGCATTGAGGATGAGGCATCCGCCCAGAAGGTCATGCTCACCGACCCCGAACAGGCAAATGCCTTTGTGGAGCAGACCGGCGTGGATGCCCTCGCCGTCGCCATCGGAACAAGCCACGGCGCTTACAAGTTCAAGGAAAAACCAATTATTGATATCGAGCGTGTCAAGACTATCCATGAAAAGATTCCCAACACCCCTCTTGTAATGCACGGCTCCTCCTCCGTCCCGATGGAGCTGACGGAGAAGCTGAATACCTTTATTGTTGTGTCCAAGGGTAAGGATGATGAGGGCGGTCCTTATATTGATTTCCTCGGCAAGAAGTATTATATCGACCAGGATTACAGCATTGCGAGGGACATGGTCTATGACCTCTTTTTCAAAAACCGCCTGAAGAAGACGATGGGGGTTCCGATTGAGAGCATTCAGATGGGCATCAGAAATGGCGTGAGGAAAATCAATGTGGACACGGATGGGCGGTTGATGGTCACGACGGCAATCCTTGAAGTTCTCTATTCACAGCCTGAAAAGTTCGACCCGCGCGACTATCTCGAACCCTCCCGCGAGGCAATTTACAACATGGTCAAAGGCAAGATTCTCGCCTTCGGGAGCGCAGGTCGTTCGAAGGATTACAAGCCCAAATCGCTTAAGCGGATGAAGAAGGTTTACGAAAAGTAAAAATCCCTGCAAAAATCACTTCATAATTATCATAATTGCTATTTTTATCATAGTCAAGTGTCCACAAGGAGACGCATAATGATTGAAATTGTTTTTCTGGTGGAGGAAGACCCTGAGGGAGGATATACCGCCCGCGCTGTGGGTGAGTCCATATTCACTCAGGATGATGACCTTCCTTCCCTCCGCGAAAAGATTAAGGATGCTGTGACATGTCATTTTCCCGATTCGGAGAAACGCCCCCGAATAATTCGTCTTCATGAAGTGCGCGAGGAGGTTTTAGTTCTGTGAAACTTCCCCGCGACATTACCGGCACAGAACTTTCCCAATCCCTGAAACGTCTCGGATATTCGGTTACTCATCAGACAGGTAGCCATATTCGGCTAACAACATTAAAGGATGGAGAGCATCATATTACAATTCCCGCTCATGACCCGATATGTATTGGCACGCTCAGCGCCATATTTCGGGATTTAATGGAACATCACAAGATGGACCGTGATTCCTTGTTAAAGGAACTTTTATCATGAAGGCGAGAATTAACCATGCCCACCTTCAGGGCTTCATGTGCAGGAAATGATTGAGGGAGCGCAAAGAGCACTCACTCAGGGTATGATAACATCACGCCTTTCCAGGATACCGTCTCCGCCATGGCAAGGAGGAATCAATTTATGTCAGGGATTGACGTCTCCATCAACCAATGTGGCTACTTGAGCGGGGCGTTTTCCGCAAGATCTGTTTAATACACGTTCATACTTTCCTGCAGGATTCGAGGGCGGCAATCAGGTCTACCATGCGCTCGAAGCGGGTGGAGGGCTTTTTCTCCAGACATTTCATAACGATGACAGTCAGTTCCCTGTCCACATCCTTCATCTCCGGCGGTGCGGTGAAGATGTGATGATAAGGGATATTTCCCGTCCGGAAGGGCGGTATGCTGCTGAGCATCTCATACATTACGACGCCGAGGGAGTAAATATCGGAGGATGGGGTGAGAGTTTTTCCTTCGTTTTGCTCCGGCGACATATATAGCGGGTTCCCGACGATGATATCCGATGATAGGTCGCGGGACTCCTCAAAGAATGTGGCGATTCCGAAGTCTGTAAGTTTGCAGACCTTTTCTGATGTGAGCAGGATATTGGCGGGTTTTATATCCCTGTGGATAATGCTTAAGCCGTGAGCGGCTGTCAGGGCGGAGGCGATCTGGAGCGTGAATTCGATAACGAGTTTCGGTTGCAGGCGTTTTTGCACCGCAAGCAGTTGTTTCAAATCGCCGCCATCCACATATTCCATTGAGATGTATTTTCTGCCGCTTTCCTCACCGATGTCATATATCCTGACAATATTGGGATGAGAGATGCGTCGGGCGGACTTGACTTCCAGACAGAATCGTTCATGTGCCTTCTCATCCTCCGAAAATCTCTCCGAGAGGATTTTGAGCGCCACGACCTCATCAAGCTCCTTGTCATATGCCTTATATACCACTCCAATGGTGCCCCGCCCCACCTCCTCGATGAGGTCGAAACGTTGTCTGGCGCGCTGGCTGAGTTGTTGCATTATCTCCTCGTGATGACGCTTAACGATGACGGGTTCCCCTTTCATCTCCTCACGCAGTGTATTCACGAGGTTATTCACATCCCTGTAAACAATGTCCACCGAGAGGATGTAATTGAATACATCGAGCGCTTTTTCCGGGTCTCCTGCGGCATAATACCTGTTCCCGAGGGAATATAGAAGGTTTTTGACCTCGTCCGTTGTTTCGAGGCGGCGATAGTATTGGTAGGCGAGGTCGAGTTCGCCCTTGCAGGAAAATGCCTTGCCAATGGCGAGGATTGCCTCGCGGGATTCCTTTTCCCTGTTCAGAATCTGCTGATACGCCTTGATTGCCTTGTCATATTCTTCAAGGTCAAGGTAGAGGCGGCCAAGTTTGTAAAGCATCTCCAACGGCGGTTCGCGCATGAGGGAGGAATATGCCTCATAGCACTCAGCCAGTTCATAAAGTATATTGGGGTTTTCCGCATCGATATTTCCGGCATTTTCAAGGTCGGCGACGGACTCTTCGAAATCGCCCAGAATCTTAAAAAGAACGCCGCGTTCCACCAGCGCCCGCACATGCCGTGGATGTTTTTGAAGAATGCGGTTGTATCCCTCAATCAGGTCGCCGCAGTAGCGCGTATAATTCTGGGATATCTGGCTGAATTCATCGAGGGCATTGTCCGGGCTGTCTTTTTCAATGTAAAGGAATCCCATCTTGATGTGGAGTTCAGAACTCCACATGGGTGTCTGGCGGAGGTTTTCCAGATGGGAGATAACCTCATCGATGGCGGCTGGATTGTTTTTCAAAAACTTTTCCAGGATGGCAATAGACCGAAGATTATCCCCTGTAGCGAGGTGGTGGTCAGCGAGGTAAAAATGCAGGTCGCCGTCGAAGGGGTCGGACTCCACCCCCTGTGCGATGATGGCAAGAGTCCTCTCATTTTTAACGCCCATCTTCATGTAAGTGTGGGCGAGTCGACTGATAATAGTGACATCATCGGGGAGTGATTCCAGGATGCGTTCATAGGTCTCCGCAGCGCGTGCCAGGTTTCCGGAGTTCTCATAACAACGGGCGATTCCGACAAGAATCTGGATGTCATCCGGGCAGAGGCAGAGGGCATTCAGGAAGACACTCAGGGTGGCAATGCCAAAATTCTCCTGATGGGAGTAAAGAAATGCCAGGGCGAGGGAGAGGCGTTCATCCTCCTGTTTTTTCCGCAGGAGTTTTTCGAGGAAATTGGTTATACGTTCATCAGTGATTGTGGCGTTTTTAAGGCACAGGATGAGGAAGTCAAGTGTGTCCTTGTCATCCGGGTTTGCCTTCAGTCGTTCTTCGCAATACAGGAGGGTGGGTTTGGGGTCGCCCATATCCATCTGGTAGCGGAAGATTTTTCTCCTTGCCTCATCGGCATCAGGGTCGACGGCAATCAATGCCTGGTAGATATCAAGTGCCTCGGTAGAGCGGGGGTCCTCCTCTATGAAGCGGGCAGCGAGGCGGCGAATTAAATTTGGGCTTTTATCACCGGCGCGCCATGCACAGCGGAGTATCTCCTGAGTTTCAGGCATGGTTTTGCTCGTGGAAAGGATATGGCGGGCGATGCGGATGCATGCGCCGGGGCAGTCCCTGGGAACGATGGCGTTTTTCATAGTGGAGTTAGAGACGGGGCAATTATTGCGGCAGAGGTGGAAAATCTCCATGTCGTAACGGATGGCGCTTTCCTCGTCACCCAGCCGCCAATAGTGGTTAGAAAGGGTAGTCAGGAGTGCCGTGTTACGGCGGTCATGGGGGAAGGCGGCAAGATACACCCGGATGGCAAGGTCATCCCTGCGAAATGCCTTCTGATAAATCTCGCTCAAAGTCAAGGCAACCGATTTCACCCCCGGATTCTTCACAAAAGCCTCTTCCAGAATCTGGAGACGGGTTTTTTCATCCATCTCGTCCAGATATTTTCCCATTCGCTTTGCATCCATCTGGGAGAGGCAGTTGGCAGCGCAGGAGATTGCCTGTTCGTCATCGGGATAAAAGCGCAGGTGTTTCAACGCCTCGGCAAGGCTATTTTCATACTCGCATATAAAGAGGTAATGCTGGCAGATGCCAAGACGCGCATACCTGTTTTTCGGATGAATGGAGAGTGAATCCTTGAAGATTTTCAGGGAGTCGGGACCTTGCTTTTTTGTCTCAAAAAAGTATCGGCACAGGAGATTATGAATCCTTTCATTCCGCGAGCCTAGGTCGATCGCCTCCTTGTAAATCTTGAGCGCCTCCTCATCCGTCCGGTCATATTCACTGAATGCCGTGGCGAGCGGGATGATGACCTCCTTTGAGCGGGGGTCAATCTGCCGAATTTTTCCATACACCTCAATGACGCTCGCCCAGCTGTGGATGTTCTGATAGTAGCGTCCCAGAAGTTCATAGAACACGACCTTTTCGGAGGGGTGGAGTGTGGGCAGGGTAATGTAACGTTTATACAGAGAAATTGCCTGCTCTGAGAGAGAGCCCTGTCCGGCAAAATGAGCTGCCACCACTGTGAGAATCTTTTTATCCTCGGGGTGGCGCTCAAGGTAGGTGAGAAAGAATGGGGCGGACTCTTCACTCACGATATTTTGTTCAATTTGATATTGAATCAGGAAATCCAGTGCTTCCGCATCATCAGGATTTTCCCGGCAGAGATTTTTCAATATGGTGAGCCCCTCCTCAGCGCGTTCACTGGAGAGGAATGCCTTTGTCAGAAGAAACCTGACGTTGCGGTCAAAGGGTTCAAAGGCAAGATAGAGTTCATAAACCTCCATTGCCTCCTTGTCCATGTGTCCCTTTTCAACGAGCGATTGGGCAAGGATTTTAATGGCGATGACATTCGGTTCTTCGGCATGGATGATTTCCCTGTAAATGGTGAGCGCCTCCTCGTCATTTCTCCCCATCTCGGTGTAGAATTCGCCGAGTTTATGGAGGGTGGACTGATACTGGGACTTGATGAAATCCCAGTTTGGTCCCGGCTCAG
>JAPLSR010000367.1 GCA_026398545.1 Candidatus Sumerlaeota bacterium
CGTCCAGCATCATAACGGACACGGGTTGGTTCATGATGTGGGAACGTGAGAGTTCAAATGGGAGATATTGTTCCAGATATTCACGATCATAAAGTCCGGTAAGGGCATCATTGTGAACCATTTTGATTCGCGAATCTGGCGTACCCTTGATGAGCAGAGCCAGAGAACGTTCCTTTTTGGCGGACTCTATCAATTCAAACGTGTAGGCTAACAGGTTTGCCAGCTCGGGATAACGCGCAAGTTCAATTTCATGGAGCAGCCCCTTGTCTATCAATTGACGCACTTCCCTCGTCAGCATATCAATGGGATGTAGAATGACTCGCGTCGTAATGATGCTCAGGATAATATAAATAAAAAGAAATAACATTAACTCCGGAAAGAGAATTGTCAGGTTCCAGCCCAGTTTCTTATCAAGAATATCCACTGCCAGAAAGGTGAGGCACAAGGCGGTAATAATATTGCAAATGGTGACAATCAATAACCGGTATTTGAGGGAATAGAGTTTAGATGGTAGTCTGATTGCCATAACTCAAACCTGTTGAGTGAATTCGAGATTTATGATTGAGGTGTCTCCAATGCGCCCTCGTCATATTATACTCATATATGACATATCCGGATAATGGTAACAGGTATTTCCATATCCATCAATATGTTAATTTAGAACGAGATTTAAATAACA
This sequence comes from Candidatus Sumerlaeota bacterium, assembly GCA_026398545.1. Taxonomy (GTDB): domain Bacteria; phylum Sumerlaeota; class Sumerlaeia; order MWCT01; family MWCT01; genus JAPLSR01. The sequence continues at coordinate 680 of JAPLSR010000367.1, forward strand.
CTTCGCCAGATTGTAAAGACTTTTTTTACAATTTTTCCTGCCCATCTTTCCCATTGACATTTTCTCACATCATGTTGAGTGATTTCTACCCAGTCCCATTAATTTTGAAAGGGTTTATGAATGTGAAACCCATTATTGGAATAAATTCAGGCGTTGTTCAGGATGATGACGATAAAACCCACAGATATTCATTGGGCGGAAGCTATACGAACGCCATTTTGAAGGCGGGTGGCGTGCCTGTTATTCTGCCAGCCAATGATGAACCTGGCGTCATTGAATGCTATCTTGACAGGATTGATGGCATTCTCCTGGTTGGCGGACCGGATTTTGACCCCTCGGTTTATGGCGCAAAGGAAAAACTCCCCACTGTTGTGACCCTTTCGCCGCTCCGCCAGGATTTTGACCTCGCCCTGGCACGCTGTGCCATAAAAAGGGACATACCAATCATGGGCGTCTGCTTTGGCTGCCAGGTTTTGAACGTTGCCTGCAATGGAACCCTCATTCAGGATATCGAGTTCCAGTTAAAGGGAAATCACCCCCGCCATTATCTCAAAATTCCGCCTTACTACATGCCTCACACTGTGCGTATTCTCACCGACTCCTTGCTATACCAGATTGTCAAAAAAGAAACCTTTGAGACTAATAGCGCCCATCATCAGTGTATTTTAAAACCGGGGGATGGAATCAGACCAACAGCCTTCAGCGAGGATAATATCATAGAGTGCATTGAGAGACCGGGGATGCGTTTCTTCCTCGGAGTCCAATGGCATCCTGAGGTTATCCAACACATGCCGGGTCATTCGGCGCTTTTTTGTGCTCTGGTGTCTGCCTCAGGTTCCGGGGGTTCATCCTGAATGCCATAATCTTGTGTGAAGCGCCTGCCGCGGGGGAAAAATCCTATCAACTGAACAATGGAGCGCACGGGAAGCGTCAGGAGGGCGATAGCGACATCCCGCGTTTGCTCAGCCTTTGCCTCACGCACCCTGGAAAGAGCCATAAAAGCCGCCAGTGTCAGAAGTATCAAAGATAGGAAATAATAGCCAAAGGGCGACAACCATCCATGCGGAATTTTATTCAGAAGATAACCCCAGACGAGGGGTGAGATACCGCCAAGAATACCCATGCCGGTGTTGAAAATGGCAAGCGCCATCAGGCTGTTTGTATGAGGCACGGAAATAAACGTCAGACGCCAGGTGGCAATCCAGATGGTCGCCTTTACCATACCGTAAAAAATAAACAGGAATACCATGAGCAAAATGACAGGATTCAGGGCGCGTTCTGACAGCAAAACCCAGACGGTGAGGTATACGATAGTTTGAATAAGACATATTTTCATTATGGGTCTGCTCCCCCATCGGTCAATCAAGCCGCCGGCAAATACCAGAGACCCTATCATGGATGCAGATGAGGCGGCTCCCAACCAGAGTATCATTCTGTCGGCAAGAGCTGCCTCGCGTTTCAGAAAAAGAACCGTGAATGAATCAAAACCGGCATTTGAAAGGGTAAAAATGAAAATAAATAAAAGGAAACGCCGGTATGAGATGTCTCTCACTGCATTTTTAAGCGATGTAAAGATGGAAGTCCTTGACTTATCACATCCGGAAATCTCCACAGAAGGTATCCTGCCCAGAAATAAGAGACTTACCATGCCTGAGGTAAAACTGATGAAATAGATGATGGAAAAACGAAGGGCGGTGGGTTTATTTCCCAGAATAAGACCGGAGAGGAAAAGTATGATGAGACTCATCACCTGAATGAAGATATTTTCCCAGGCAAAATATCGCCCACGTTGCCCGGACGGTATCAACTCTTTCAACCACGGAAGCCATGAGGCATTCGCCATCCCTCTCAGAAACGACCATGAGAAGAGGAAAAATACCAGGGTCAGCATCAACCGTTCTGGGGACCAGATACCTTTAAAAAAAGGAAGAAAAACAAGGCCAAGGATGATCATGGTGCGACTGGTCCAGCCTGTCAGCATGGCGCGTCGGTATCCTAAGCGCGAAATATAGCGTGTGGATGGTATTTGTAGAATTGTCAAAAAGGGCATGATGGATGAGACAACGCCCACGGCACGACTATCACCGCCGAGCCACAGGGTGAGAAGCACAATCGGCGAACCGAGGATAATCCAGTAACTCAGGGCATTAAAGCTCTGAAAAGAATAAAGAGCGTTCCTCCCCTCAAAATCAGACATCGGATAATTTTCCCACGGTAAAACTAAGATTACCTACTGTTCATCAAGTAACAGGGAGTCAAGGTTTTTTATGTTGCAGTGCATATCCTGCGTCTGTAAAAAAATTTTTTAAGATGATGCAACCTGCGTTTCCAATTTTAACACAATTCTCTCAAGGAGGTAACCCATGCGGGTTGTTTTGCAGCGAGTGAGGCGGGCGGTGGTGCGAATTGAGGGGGAAATTGTCGGGGAGATTGGACACGGCTTCCTTGTCCTTGCCGGCATCGCCCATGAGGACACCGAGGAGGACTATCGCCTGATGGCGGAAAAGATTGTGAATCTGCGTGTCTTTGAGGATGAAGCGGGCAAGATGAACCGCTCTCTCCTTGAGACGGGCGGGGCGCTCCTTGTAGTTTCGCAATTCACCCTGTTTGCCGACTGCCGCAAGGGACGGCGTCCCAGTTTCATAAACGCCGCTCCGCCGGAAAAGGCATCCGCCGATTTCGACCTTTTTATCGCCATATTAAAGGAAAACGCCATCCGGGTGGAGACGGGTCGCTTTGGTGCCATGATGGATGTTGAACTTGTCAACTCGGGTCCTGTGACAATCATCATGGATACCCGGGAGATTCGCTCCACCACTCGGAAGGGGAATACAAAATAATTCGTGTCAATTCGTGAAGATTCGCAGACTGGATTTTTTTATCCACGAATTTACACGAATCGGCATGAATTAGACTCTTGATATTTGAGAATTTGCTTGACGGGGGTAAATTTCACCCCATGGTTAAAAAGTCTATTTACATTTATAAAAAGCTCCCGTAAACAATTCCTTTTTTTCATTGACCCGACTTGGACTAACAGACTATTTGGGCTTGATGGAGAATGTGAGCATAAAAAAAATAAAAGAGAGAAGGGAACTTTTGGAGATTATGGGACGTGAGCGCGCTCTGGGTCGGTGTATTGTTTTCACCAATGGATGCTTTGACCTGATTCATGTCGGTCACATCAAACTTCTGGAAACGGCGCGCCGCCTCGGTGACTGCCTGATTGTCGCGCTGAATACTGATGCATCCATCAGGCGCATCAAGGGGGATGAGAGGCCCGTCCTGGATGAAAGTCAGCGCGGACACATCTTGGGCTCCTTTCAAGCGGTGGATTATGTCACCTTTTTTGACGAAGACACGCCTGAGGCGCTCATCAGCGAAATCAGACCGGATGTCCTTGTAAAGGGGGGCGATTATCAGATGGATGGTGTGGCAGGTCGCCAGATTGTCTGGGATGCCGGTGGCAAGGTGGTTCTCTGCCCGACGGTCTGTCATCGCTCCACATCCTCTATTTTAAATGAGATTCTTCAGCGATTTACTGAATGATTTTTTAATGCAGTAAAGATTTTTAACAGAGCGAGGTGAAAAAGTTAGATGTCCAGGATAAGATCCCTGAGGGAACAAAAGGAAGAAGAGATTGAAATTGGCGACCAGGTGAAACATCCGAAATTCGGCATCGGAACTGTGCTTTACAAGATTGGAACAGGAGAACGGGCAAAGGCAATTGTCGTTTTCCCGGAGGAGGGGCAGAAAAAACTTCTCCTGAAATATGCCAAGTTGAAAAGAATCAAGGAGGCAAAATCCGCGGAAGAAAAACCGGAGGGAATCAGCGAGGAGGAAATCATTGCCGCCATCGAAGATAAAGGCGCTCTTGATGCCCGTGGGGGGATGAAGAAATCAAGGCGACGGGCAAAACGGGAAAAAGGTGCCAAATTGGAGGCGGGAAAAGAGGCTCCAGTTGGAGAAGAGGCTCCTGAGGATGAGGAAGAACTGGAAGATGAAGGTGAACTTGAGGTGGGTGGGGAAGAATCCGAGGAAGAGGAGGGAAGGGGGGAATGAGCAAGGAGCGTATCACGTATGATGATGTCAGACATGTTGCCCTCCTCTCACGACTCCGCCTGACGGATGAGGAAATTACATCCTATGCTCAGGTGCTTAATTCCATCCTCGACTATTTCGCTAAATTAAATGAGTTGGACACAACCAATGTGCCCCCAACATCTCATTCCCTCAAAATCCAGAATGTGTTTCGTGAAGATGTGGTGATGCCCTCTCTGCCTGTGGAAGCCGCCCTTGCTAATGCGCCGGACACTCAGGATAATTGTTTCCGTGTACCCAAAATCATTCAGGAAATGTGATTCATCTGAATATTTGATTCAGCCCCGGGAGTTCTGTAATTTTAGCCCGCCTCAGGCGAACTGAGAATTGTGGGAAGAGGAATTGCATTAATTTGGAAGCATACGAGCTGACAGGTGCGCAAGCGCGTGAAAAACTGCGCCGGAAGGAAATCTCAAGTCGGGAACTTACAAAAGCCATCCTGAACCGCCTTAAGTCTGTCGAACCCCAAATTGAGGCTTATCTCACCATTTCGGAAGACCTCGCCATGAAACAGGCTGAGGAAGCCGATATTCGGCTGACCTCCGGCATGGACATCACACCCCTTACCGGCATTCCCATAGCCATCAAGGATATTATTTGTACCCGAGATATTCTCACCACCTGCGCCTCGCAGATTTTAAAAGACTTTCTCCCGCCCTATGATGCCACAGTTATTGAGAGACTCCGCCACGCCGGTGCCGTCTTTATTGGCAAAACCAACATGGATGAATTCGCCATGGGTTCTTCCACGGAGAACTCCGCATTTAAGATTACCCGTAATCCATGGGATAAAGAACGCATCCCGGGGGGCTCCAGCGGCGGCTCAGCGGCGGCAATTGCGGCGGATGCCGCCATTGTGGCGCTCGGCTCCGACACGGGCGGTTCCATCCGTGCGCCAGCTTCTTACTGCAGCGTGGTTGGTTTAAAACCAACTTACGGACGCGTCTCAAGATACGGACTCATTGCCTATGGCTCCTCCCTCGACCAGATAGGTCCAATCACAAAAGACGTTATGGACTGCGCCCTGCTCATGAACACCATTGCCGGTTATGACCCAAGGGATTCCACCAGCGTAAACTCCCCCGTGCCGGATTACTCATGCGCCTGTGGCAGGGATGTGAAGGGACTGCGCATTGGTGTTCCGGGGGAGTATTTCTTAGAGGGCATTGACCCGGAGGTGGAAAATCTCATCCGGGCGGCCATTGCACAGATGGAATCCCTTGGCGCCATACCTGTGGAACTCTCACTCCCTCACACGGAATATGCCATTCCCTGTTATTACATCTGCGCCATGGCTGAGGCAAGCTCCAACTTAGCGCGATACGACGGCGCACACTATGGCGACCGTGCGAGAGGGACGGATAACATTATTGACATGTATTCCCGCACACGCGCCGGCGGATTCGGCACTGAGGTCAAAAGGCGCATTATGCTTGGGACATATGTCCTCTCTGCAGGTTATTATGACGCATATTATCTGAAGGCGCTGAAGGTGCGGTCGCTCATAAAAAGGGATTTTGAGAAGGCGTGGGAAAAGGTTGACCTGATTGCCACACCCGTTGCTCCAACACCAGCCTTCCGCATTGGGGAAAAAACCACCGACCCCATCACCATGTATCTCTCAGACATCTACACCATATCGCTGAACCTTGCGGGGATGTGCGGGATTTCCATCCCATGCGGATTTACAAGTGCCGGACTGCCTGTCGGTCTGCAGCTCATCGCCGACATCTTTAAGGAAGATACCCTTTTAACCGCGGCTTATGCCTATGAGCAGAGCACCGAGCACCACAAAAGAAAACCGCCACTTTGAAGACGGGGAACTCTCTGATGGAATATGAACCTGTCATGGGTATGGAAGTCCATGCCGAGCTGAAAACGAAATCCAAAGTCTTTTGCGGATGCTCCACCACCTTTGGCGCCGCACCCAATACCCAGGTCTGCCCCGTTTGCCTTGGGATGCCCGGCGTCCTGCCGGTCCTGAATAAGACCGCCCTCGAATACACCATACGCACCGCTATCGCTCTGAACTGCCGCATCTCCGAGTATACCTATATTGACCGGAAGAATTATTACTATCCCGACCTGCCCAAGAATTATCAGATTTCCCAGAATTACACTTGTCTTGGTTACAATGGCTGGCTGGAAATAATTTTCGATGGGGAAAAGAGGCGTGTGGGCATCAATAATGTCCATCTGGAGGAGGATGCTGGCAAAAATCTGCATCCGGAACACGGTGGCTCGGAAAGCCTTGTTGACCTGAACCGCGCCGGCATCGGGCTTATGGAGATTGTTTCTGAACCGGATATGCGAAGTCCCGGGGAGGCGCTTGCTTACATGACCACCCTGAAGAATCTCCTGCAATACCTTGAGGTCTCAGATTGTAAGATGCAGGAAGGCAAGCTCCGTTTTGAAGTCAACATCTCCCTCCGCCCCATGGGTTCTGAAAAACTCGGCACCCGCGCGGAGATTAAAAACTTAAACTCCATAAAGGTCGCTATTAAGTGCATTGAATACGAAATCAAACGCCAGAGGGAGATTCTATCTTCCGGTGGAAAGGTGGAGCAGGAGACCCGTCTCTGGGATGAGGCAACAGGGACAACCCGCGCCATGCGCACCAAGGAGTTTGCCCAGGATTATCGCTACTTCCCCGAACCCGACCTCGTGGAGATATATATCTCAAAAGAGTGGCAGGAGGAAATCAGGAAAAACCTCCCGGAACTCAAGGATGTCAGGAGGACGCGGTTTATTGAGCAATACGGTCTGCCTGAATATGATGCCGCCATACTAACCTCCTCCAAGCCGGTGGCATCGTATTTTGAAGAATGCCTGAAGATTTACAACAACCCCAAAACAACAAGTAATTGGATTATGACTGAGCTGCTCAGGGAGTTAAACAATCGTGAGATGGAGCCTGATGAGTGCCCCGTCTCGCCACGCCACCTTGCCGCCATGGTTCAAATGATAGACAATAATATTATAAGCGGTAAAATAGGGAAACAGGTGTTTGCGGAAATGCTTGAATCCAGCAAGATGCCGGAGGATATAGTTAAGGAAAAAGGACTCGCTCAGATAACCGATACCGGAGAAATTGAGCGCGTTGTTGAAAACGTCCTTTCGGAAAACCCGGAGGCTGCCGAAGGCATCCGCGCAGGACGCGAAAAGGCGATGGCTTTTCTGGTGGGACAGGTTATGAAAAAGACAAAAGGAAAGGCAAATCCCCAACTGGTCAACAAGATTCTCAGGGAAAAGATACACTCTTGAAAAATTCATTTAATCCGAATTGATTTTAATCTTGCCATAAAAAAAGTATAATATTAGAAATGTATTATAGCTTTTATAGTTAATATAAGGAACTTTTTTAGCAAAGAATGAAACTGGAATCTTTTGGAACAACGGATGTAGGGCGCAAGCGCGCTCATAATGAGGACAGCCTCAGCATTGCTGATGAATTGCGGCTGTTCATTGTTGCAGACGGCATGGGGGGGCATAATGCAGGCGAAGTGGCATCCTCCACAGCCGTTGATACAATCCAGCAGTTCATCAGACGCTGTATTAAGGACAAGGATTTTACATGGCCCTTCGGCATAAATCCCAATATATCCGAAGAGGCTAATATACTAATGACCGCTATCCGTATAGCCAATCGTAATGTGTGTGTGAAGGCAGCGGAACATTACGATTACACCGGCATGGGCACTACCGTCGTTGCCCTTTATGTGGAGGATGATTCAATTGCGCATATCGCTCATGTGGGCGATTCTCGCGCATACCTTGTCCGCAATGGGACAATCTCACAAATCACTATTGACCATTCCTGGATAAGTGAGCAAATCCAGAAAAATATCATCTCCCAGGAAGATGCGCGAAATCACCGCTGGAAGAATGTCATCACACGCGCCTTGGGAAACAAGCTCAATGTCGATATCGACCTGAACACCATTCAGATGCAGACCGACGACCTTATTCTCTTATGCACGGACGGCCTTTCAACCATGCTGGATGACTCGGAAATTCTGAAAATCCTCATCGACGCGGAAGGGAAGACTGACAGAGCCTGTAAAAGTCTCATCCAGACTGCCAATGACAAAGGCGGACTTGATAACATCACAGTTATCTTGTTAAAGTGCAAGGAATGACCTCCCGACCTTCATTCTCCCTTGTGTCCCCCGGGCGTCTTGTCCTGACCGCCCTGTTTTTAATCACCATCGCTCTGAGCCTGATTTCACATTCCCTTTCCAATCAAACTTCTCCTTTTGCAAAAATTCTACTCCTTTTAATGCGTAACATGGTTATCCTCATGCTCATTTTTCTTGCCGCAGGCATCGGTCATGCCCTCCTCCGACATCTGGGGCTCCTTTCAGATTGCTCCGTATATAACTTCTGTCTCTCTGTATCGGTTGGACTGGTTCT
>JAPLSR010000100.1 GCA_026398545.1 Candidatus Sumerlaeota bacterium
AGGTAAACCTGTCCAGTGTGAGCGGTTTTGTTACCATCCAGCAGGTCAATCGTCCCCTCTTTGCCAACTCGAGCGCCAACACCACGGTGGAGATAACCAACGGCGAGACCTTTGTCCTTGGCGGGTTCAAGACCAAGCGAGATGTGGTGACAGAGAGCGGCATTCCGCTGCTTCGCAGAATTCCCATTCTGGGATATCTATTCAAGAGTCAGAAAAAGGTTCAGGAAAACAAGGATGTCCTATTCTTCATAACGCCGTATCTTTTACGTCCCGGCACCAGCCCCATTCTGCCCTTTGACTTTCAGCATGGAAAACTCTTAGAGCTTAAGGGCACTCCCGTCAAATATTGAGCGCCTCTATCACTATTTGGATAATGAGAGGGATGAGTCTTAATAATTGTGGATGGGGTGTTATCTTTTCGCCTGTAATATTTTCTCCACATCTCTTGCGGAGAGGGTGTTGAGGACGTGGTGCGGTTCGCACCATCCCTTTCTTGCCATCCCCACTCCCAGCTCGGTGAAATCTAACTCTTCCAGATTGTGGGCATCAGGACTGATGCAGATGCGAACGCCTGCCTCTATTGCCTTCCTGACGTTGCGCCAGTCAAGGTCAAGGCGCAATGGCTGGCAGTTCAGTTCAATGATGACGCCATGACGGGCGGCGGTGTCGATGATGGCGCCCATGTCCAGCTCATATCCCTCCCGTCCGAGCAGGAGGCGTCCTGTGGGATGTCCGAGGATGGTTGTGTGCGGATTCTCCATCGCCTTTATGATGCGCCGGGTCATCTCTTCTTTTGGCATCTTGAACTTGCTATGCACGGAGGCTATCACAAACTCAAGTTTCTCCAGAATTTCATCGGGGTAATCAAGAGAGCCATCGGGCAGGATGTCCGATTCAATTCCTTTGAAGAGGCGGACATTTTTCAGCTTTTTATTCAGGGCATTGATTTCATCCAGTTGTTTGAGGAGTCGCTCAGGGCTGAGACCATTGGCATAGAAGGCGGCGCGGCTGTGGTCGCTGATGCCGATGTATTCACAGCGGCGCCTTGTTGCCTCCACTGCGTAATCATTCAGGGTGGCGATTCCGTCGCTGTAATTCGTATGCGCGTGAATGATGCCTTTTACATCCTCCTGCGTGATGAGATGCGGGAGGGTTCCCTTTTCTGCCGCCTCAATTTCCCCCCAGTCCTCGCGGAGTTCAGGCGGTATATAGGTAAGCCCCAGACGCTTGAAGATCGCCTCCTCCGAGTTGAGCCGCGCTGATTTTTTTGCGTCCCTTTTGAAAAGACCGTATTCATTAAGTTTGTAGCCCAGATGCAGGGCGCGCCCCCTCAGCGTCACATTGTGCGCCTTACTCCCTGTGAAATACATAAGGGCAAAGGGGAACTGTCCCTCCGTGACAATGCGTAAATCCACATTGATTCCCATTGTCAGACGCACACTGCTTTTTGTTTCACCGCGGGCGACAACCTCCTCCACAAGGGGATGGGAGATAAAGGCATCCACGAGTGATGCCGGATTGGTGGAGACGGCGAGGATGTCAATGTCCTTCACCGTGTTGGCGAATCGGCGTAGGCTTCCTGCAACCTCAAGATGTTTTACCCCTTTTATGTTTTTAAGGGACTGAAGGAGCCCCAGCGCCGCATTGCGGGCTTCATGGAGAAGGAACCGCCCGTGCGCCTTCTTGAGATATTCAATCCCTTTTAAGATATTCTCCTGGGTTTTGGCGCCGAATCCTGGCAATTCGAGGAGTCTGTTTTCGCGGCAGGCATATTCCAGTTCCCTCACGCTTGCCACACCCAGTTTTTCATAGACCGCCCGCGCCTTTTTTGGACCAAAACCGGGGATGTCGAGCATACCCATCAGCCCCTCGGGAAGGCTGGCTTTCAGTTCATCATAATAGGGTAGATGTCCGGTTCTGACGAGTGTGAGAATCTTTTCTGCGATGGATGAGCCGATACCCTTTATGCCTTCAAAATCACTTATGTCTTTGAATTCATCGAGTGGGTGGTCGAGTGTTTCAATGGTGCGGGCGGCGTTACGGTAGGCGTTGCATTTGAATGGATTTTCACCTTTCAGTTCCAGGAGAGTGGCAATTTCCTCAAAAATCGCCGCCAGTTCTTTCTTATTCATGCACCATATATAACCTTTAAAATTTGCGGGGTGATATTTTATAATTCCTGCGGGATTTCTTCCATGACATGGGTCTCGATGATGTCGCCCTCCTTGACATCGTTGAAATTATCAAGTCCTATGCCGCATTCGAGGGCGTTTAAGACGCTGGATACATCCTCCTTCACCCGGCGCAAGGATGAGATTTTACCCTCAAAGACTACCGTATTATCGCGGATGAGACGCGCCTTGTCAGACCTTTTGATTTCCCCTGTCAGGACAAAACAGCCGGCAATGTTGCCCAACTTGGAAATCTTGAACACCTGGCGCACCTCTGCGCGTCCGTGCTCCACCTCCTTGTATTTCGGCTCAAGGAGTCCCCGCATTGCCATCTTGACCTCATCCAGAAGTTCATAAATGACCCGGTAGGTTTTTATCTCAACCATCTGTTCCTGCGCCAGCTCGGCAACAGAAGGTTCCGGCCTTACAGTGAACCCGATTATGATGGCATCAGAGGCGTCGGCAAGGTGAACATCCGATTCATTTATCCCGCCCACGCCGGCGTGCAATATGTTTATCTTGACCTTCTCCGTGCTCAACTTTTCCAGCGACTGGGAGATTGCCTCTATCGAACCCTGGACATCACCCTTAAGGACGATGTTCAGCTCTTTGGTCTCCGACTCTGTGATGTAGGATTGGAGGTTTTCGAGGGTGACGTGACGCGTCTGGCGCAGACCCCGTATCCTTCTGCGGAGGGTGCGGATGGAGGCGATTCGGCGGGCAGTCTTTTCATCGGGCATCACGAGGAAGGATTCCCCAACCGTTGGAACGCCTGTCAGACCAACCACCTCCACCGGCATGGAGGGTCCAGTCTCTTTCAATGCCCTCCCGTGGTTATCAATCATTGCCCTGATTTTGCCGAACTGATTGCCCGTCAGGATGACATCGCCCGTCCTGAGCGCTCCTTTCTGCACAAGGAGTGTTGTGATGACGCCTCGGAGTGGGTCCATATGGGATTCAAGGATAGCGCCCTCGGCGGGACGCTCCTGCTCTGCCTTCAGCTCCAGAATCTCCGCCTGGAGATGAATAAGTTCGAGGAGTTTTTCCACATTGGTGCCTGTCTTGGCGGCGATCTCGGCATACAATGTCTCACCGCCGAGTTCCTCGGAAACCAGCTGATATTTCATGAGGTCCTGTTTGACACGGTCGGGATTGGCGCCCGCTTTGTCAATCTTGTTGATTGCCACAATTATGGGGACATTTGCCGCCTTCGCATGATTGATTGCCTCAACAGTCTGGGGCATCACGCCATCATCGGCGGAGATAACCAGAACCACAATATCCGTCACCTTTGCGCCGCGGGCGCGCATTGCTGTGAATGCCGCATGACCCGGGGTATCGAGGAAAACAATATCGCCCTTCGGTGTCTTGACACAATAAGCGCCAATATGCTGAGTGATGCCGCCAAACTCCTGGCTGGCGATGTCAGACTTGCGAATGCTGTCAAGGAGTGTTGTTTTTCCATGGTCGACGTGTCCCATAATGGTGACAACCGGCGGACGTGGTTTCATCTTTTCCATGTTGTCTAAGACCATGTATTCGCGGATGTCATATTCATCGCTCTCCGGGATGATTTCGAGGGCGACGTTGAATTCATCTGCAAGCACCTGGCAATGTTCTGTTGAGAGGGTCTGGTTTGGGGTGAAAGTCTCCCCCATGACCTCAAGTTTTGCCAGGACATCTTCGATGGGGACTTCAATCTTCTCGGCGAATTCTTCGACCGTGGCTTCACCCTGAATGAGGGCGGATTTGGTCTTTGGTTTTTCCAGTTGGGGTCTTCGCTTCTGCGCCTTGGGACGTTTAACGGGGACGGCGGGAAGGGTATCAAGGTCAACATAAAAGGAGGGACGTATCTTTTTCGTCCTTTTCTGTTCCTCATCTACTTCATCCCTGGTGGGGGTTTTTTTGCCCTTGGAGCGCTTTTTCCACCGCTCGGCGATATCCTTTTTCAGCTCCTTGAAGCTCATGACCTCAATGGTGGGGACGATGAGCTCACCCGTCTTGGAATCCTTCTTGCGCCCGCGTCCCCTTGGTCTTTCCTTTGTTTCCTGGGGTTTGGGTGAGATTGCCTCCGGGTGTGGGGATGTGAGAGGTTTGCCCTCTCCGGTAATATGAGCCTCATCTTTGGCTCGTGGATGGACGGGGCTCTTTTTGGTAAAGGCTGTGGTCTGAATGGTCGGGTGGCGATGAGCAGATTTTGGCTGTGGCTGTGTTGGGGTTATCTCCCTGGCTGCCTTGACTTTTTCAATGGCTTCCTTCTTCGCCTTGTCCGTTGTGGTTGACTGGGGTTTGATAAGGAAGCCGGGACGGAAGGTCTTTGTCCTGGGTTTGGAGGGTATAACAGGAGCGGCGGGGGTTGTTTCCGGGGGTGCCGCTGCGGCGGGAGCGGTGGCGGTTTCCTGAATCACCTCCCGGGGCGGCTGCTTTTGTTCAGATTCTTCCTGTTCACGCGTCTTTCGCCTGAGAAATGTGCTCTTGATACGCTCCACATCGTGGTCGTCTATAGGGCTCAAATGGTTTTTGACGGGCAGGCGCATCCGCTTCAATTCGGCGAGAAGGTCCTTAGGACTCATGTCAAGTATTGTGGCGAGCTCATGAACTTTCATACCCGAATGCTCCAATCATTACCCCACGACACATAGAATGCCTAACAAAAAGAATCCGCCTGAGGCGGACTCACCACAGAGCCACAGAGGACACAGAGGATGATGAAATAAAGAAAATGTCGGAAATTCTCTGTGCACTCTGTGTCCGCCTTAGGCGAACTGTGGTGAATAAATTTCATTTTTTAAGTCTCTCTTATAATCTGCATCCCCCATCAAGGATTGTTTTCTGAACTTTTGCGCTGGGGATGATGTTCTTTAGCATCTTACAGTGCTATTCAAGGCTGTCAGGAAATGATTTTATTTTCTCAGGGGTTTTCAATCCTTTGTATATATCAAATATAATAAACCCGTCACGGGTCTTTTTTTCCTTATCGGGTCATATATTAATAGTAGAACTTAATTCTGCCAGCGTGCCGCGTCAATATCTATTCATTATGTTGCGGATTGGGTAGTAATCCATGGTGCTGGTTATTGTCCCTCACCGGCGTTATTATTTTTGTTGGAGGATTCCGGGGAAGTGCTGATTTCCTGCGCATTGTCATTGCCCGGCGCGGGTGTTTCTCCGGAGGTCTCCTCTTCCGCCTTTTCTTTTTCCTTGTCGGTATTGAGTTTTTTGGCAAGCTCCTCAAGGGCGTCCATGTATTCCTTTGCGCCGCTGACGAGATTTTCCGCCAGTTGCAGATCCCCGTTGGTGAAGTTCAAAAGGAGGGCGGGTGCAGTTTTAGAAATCTTTTCAACACTGTTGTAAGGCGATTTCATCAGGGCGTCGCGGGCGAGCTGGGTGAGACCATCCACCTGGCTGAGGAAATCCTCTAAGTACCGCCGATTCAGCTCCGCCATTTTTTCCAGCAGTTCCCGGCGCTCCTCTGAAAGAATATCTATCTTCCAACCTGTAAGCTTTGCCGCCAGCTTGGCGTTCTGCCCGCGTTTTCCGATGGCGAGGGAGAGGGTGTTCTGGGAGACAACCACCTGCGCTGTCCGGCTGTCCTCTGAAAGATTGATGCCGAGCACCTCTGCGGGGTTGAGCGCCGCCCGGATAAGTTCCTCCGGATTGGCCTTGTAAGGGATGACATCTATTTTTTCATTATCCAGTTCGCGCACAATCATCTGCACGCGGGAACCCTTCATCCCCACGCAGGCGCCGACGGGGTCGACATCTGGATTTGTGCTTGTGACCGCTATCTTTGTCCTGACACCCGGCTCACGGGCGATTCTCACAACCTTCACAGTGCCATCGGCAATCTCCGGCACCTCCTGCTCAAAGAGTTTGATGACCAGTTCGGGACATGCCCTTGAGACGCGAATCTCGGGCCCGCGCTGAGTTTTCTGCACATCCTGGATATACACCTTGATGCGGTCGCCATAGCGATACTGCGCACCGTAAGGGACTTCGTTCTGGGGAAGAATGGTTTCCACCTTTCCCACGCCCACGATGACATTACGGCGTTCAAAGCGTTGCACAATGCCAGTGACAACCGTCCCCACTTTGTCGGTGAATTCACTCATGACCTTTTCCTGCTCGGCTTCCCTCAGCCGTTGCATGATGCCCTGGCGGACGGATTGTGCTGCGATGCGGCCGAACTCAACTGGGTCGATTTCCACCTCTATGTTCTCGCCCTCCGTGGCGTCCTTTTTGATTTTCTTAGCGGATTTCAGGTCTATTTCATATTTTGGCTCGCTGACCTCGGCAATGGCTGTTTTCTCCACAAAGATATGCAGTCTGCCGCTTTCCATATCCAGCACAGGGCGTGTTTCCCTGTAAAAGAGCGGACCCTTCTTGGATGTGGAGATGATTGACTGTTCAATGGCATTTTTCACCACTTCGATATCAATATCTTTTTCTTTGCTGATCTGGCGGACAAAGTTGATGAAATTTACCTCCAACATGGCAATGCTCCTTTGGCAAATTATTGTGCATCCTCTTCTTTTTTAACAAAAAAAGTGGGCTTGGGCCCACTTTTGTTCAGAACAAAGATAATCTGTTTATATTCAATCATTGCCCATAGTGCAAGGACTATTTTTAATTTTTTTGTGCAGAATATTTTGATGTGCATCGCTTTTCCCACACAGCCGATGTGGAGTCTCAATATCTTGACAGGACTTTTGAGAATTTATTATGTGTGTATTAATTCATGTGAGGCAAAGATTAATTCCCGGAGTGGAACCGTCATGAAAAAATTTCTTTCTATCCTCTCACTATCCATGGTATTATTTTTTGGCGGGTGCAAGTCACAGAAACCGGGGGTCTCCGTTGTGGAGCTTGAAGTGGAAGCGGTGAGACCCCGCATGGGTGAAATAAGCGATTCATTTGTCGAGCCCGCCATGTCCCGTCTCAGCGAATCTTACCTTATCACCATGCCTGTGGATGGTCGCATCGGCAGGATTGAGCGTGAGCCTGGAAGCGCTGTGAAGGCTGGTGAGAAGCTTATCGAGATTGACCTTGTTCACTTTGAGGAGAGGGTGGCTGAGGCGCGCGCCGCTTTGGGGGAACTGGAAGCCCAGATAAGGGTGAATGAGCATGAGAGTATGGAGCAGGCAATCATGACGGCGGGACACAAGGCAATTGCCGCCGCTGAGGAGGCAATGAAGTCCGCCGATGCCCTGGTCGTTGCGGAAAAAC
Source organism: Candidatus Sumerlaeota bacterium (assembly GCA_026398545.1). GTDB lineage: Bacteria > Sumerlaeota > Sumerlaeia > MWCT01 > MWCT01 > JAPLSR01. The sequence goes on from JAPLSR010000100.1 coordinate 7,398, forward strand.
TACGCTATGAACGCGCCGCTAAGGATGTCGCCCACTATCAGGAACTTGCACATACGAACGTCCTGCCGGAGGGCAGGCTGG
>JAPLSR010000202.1 GCA_026398545.1 Candidatus Sumerlaeota bacterium
TCCATGCCCATTTCGCGGGCGAGGGCATCGAGGATGTCATCCTCGCGGACGAGACCCTGGGAGATAAGTGTCCTTTTGAGGGCGGCGGCGCTCTCCTTATTGTCGTGGAGGATATTCCGAATCATCTCCTCATTAATCAATCCAGCCTCTTCAAGGATGACCCCGAGTTGTGGTGTTGCTTTGCCGAATTTTTTGCCAGGGTCCTTGCGCTCTAAGAACCGTCGGTCTTCTTCGGTTGGCTTGCGAACAAATTTCTTACCTGTCTCTTCCTTTTGTATTTCATTATCACCCATGGCTTTCACCTGTTCTTAAATATTCCTTATTAAAATCACCATGACTGCATAAAAGGTGATTCAGACTTTCCCGAATTATTAATAGTTATTTATTCGCAAAGCTGCCACCTGTGTCAACTCAAAATTGCCTTATTTTCCCTGATTTTTTTCCTCCGTTATTTTTCTATTTTCTGCCCGGCAAGGGTCTTATACGGGGATTCTTAAACCTTGCATTCCTCCTCAAGTTCTTCAATCTGGCGCAATGAGAGATTTTCTTTCCATAAAAAGAAGATGCCCAGAAGGATAATGGGTATAGTCTGCATGGAGTGGATCATCAGGGAGAATCCAAGGGCTGTCTCGTATCCATCCTTCGGGCCGATAAAACCCAGTGTGAGAAGGGCGAAAATGGTTCCACATTCATAAAGACCCCAGTAACCCGGGGCGGCTGGCAGTAAAATGGCAAAGCAGATGATTATCATTACAGCCATCCCGTGGAAGAAGTTCAGCGGCAATCCGGGAAATCCCCATGACATGACCTGTAAACTGAAGCCCACAAGCGCCCAGATGATGAGTGAATACAGGGCGATAAGGGCGACATATTTTACATTTCTGAGGGAGTGGAATCCCTCGGAAAAATGCCTCAATAGTTCAATCAGTTTGTTTTTGAATGACTCCCTGAAAAAGGGAAGCCGTCCTATGACTCCTTCATAGATGCGCCGTGTGGGATTCAGGAGCAAACTGAATGAAAATACAAGAAGTATGGCTATCATAATGGTGAAATCTCTGCCGGCGTTTTCCAGCATGCTTCCTGTAATTGTGTATTTCCATTTTCCCATATCTAACGGGACGGATATTTCAGGATTGATCTTCACAAATAAGGGAACAATTAGAAATAAGAAAATGAGTGTCATGCTATCGATAATGCGTTCCACGAAAACAGTAGCAAGTAGTGTGGAATAAGGAATTTTTTCCTTTCTCGCCAGCACAAGGGGACGGGCAAACTCCCCCGCACGTAAGGGAAGAAGACTGTTCAGCGCAAATCCAATAACGAGGGAGGGGAAAAGTCTAACTGAACTGAAGTTATATCTTGACTTCAGAATCCAGCGCCACCGGACGGAACGCATATACATGCTCAGAAGGGTAATAAGGATAAAGGGGATAGTCCACCAGTAATTAATTGTTCGGAAGACCTGCGCAAGCCGTCTGAATTCCACATTCCGAAAGGCAAGAAAGAGGAAAAATATGCTCAGGGCACATCCGATAATGAACCTGAGTGTCTTTTTATAAGATTTCATGGCGAAAGTTTCTTGAAATCTTCGTTTTTAATAAATATTGCAAAGGCAAGTTCCCGTTAAAAAAGCAGGGCGTCAATAAAAAAGGAGATGGGGTTATTTTTGTGAGACATGTTTCTAAAAGATATTCATCTTCGGCTGAACGGAGGAAAAACGCAAAACCGAAAGAGAATGTCCCTGAAGGGTGCCTGATTATGGATGTGGAAAATGGAGGTGTGGGTGAAACAGCAGGATTGTGCGAGGGTGACTGCCTTTTATCACTGAATGGGCATCCAATAAGAGACAAACTTGATTTTCTTTTTTACACAACTGACCACATTAGAAATATAGATTTCCTCCATGCGGGAAAAAGGCGGACAGTCCGTTTGCGGCAGCCGTTAGAAGCCCGGCGGGATTCAGGTATCACACTGGAGGATATGCGTCCACGCGCCTGTGGCAATCGATGCATCTTTTGCTTTGTGGACCAGCTCCCGCGCCACCTCCGCCGTCCACTTTATTTCAAGGATGAGGATTTCCGGTTTTCTTTTCTTTATGGGAATTACATAACCGCCACAAATCTCTCCGAGGGGGATATCCGACGCATTGTAACCCAGAGGATTTACCCCCTTTATATATCCGTTCATGCCACGAATTCTAAGCTGCGGCGAGGGCTTCTGGGCAATCCAGATGCCCCCGATATCATCTCACTCCTGAAGCGACTTGCTGAGGGCGGTGTCCGGTTCCACACCCAGATTGTCCTCATGCCAGGTATCAATGACGGCGCCATTCTTGAAGAAACACTGGACGCGCTCGACTCGCTTTATCCATCGCTCCTCTCTATTGCCATAGTGCCGGTCGGGCTGACGATTCACAGACATGGTCTGCCACGATTGCGCCCTGTTACATCCGATTATGCGAAAAGATTAATACCTTATATCCATAAAAGACAGCGCATCCTTCACGAGAGGCATGGCGAGAACTATCTCTTTTTGAGCGATGAATTCTATCTTCTGGCAGGAAGGAAACCGCCCGCATACAGCGAATTTGACGAGATTCCGCAGCTGGAAAATGGCGTGGGGATGGTGGCGGAATTTTACCGTGGATTTAATGCGGCTGTCAGACAGCTCCCATGGCGTATAAGCCCGCCGCGCCGCATTGCCATAGTTACTGCGCGGCTGGGAGCGCTGGCGCTCAATAGACTATGCAATCGCTTGAATAAAGTGAAGGGTTTGCATGTCAGAAAAGTTGTGGTAAGAAACAACCTCTTTGGCAGGCAGGTCACGGTTTCCGGGCTGATGGCGGGTCGCGACATCGCAAGCGCCATCCGCGCCCATCCGGGTTACGACTTTTATCTCCTCCCTTCTAATTGTCTGAATACAGATGGGCTTTTTCTGGATGATGTGGCGCCTGTGCATGTGGAAAAAGAAACGGGGGCGCGCATTATTATTGTGCCCCCCCGTTCCGTGGAAATTATAAAATTTCTGCTCAGATATACGTCAGCCAGTTGAACTTGTCCTCCGCTTCCGCATTGATGATGCGGAAGAAATAATCCTGGATTGCCTTTGTGATTGGACCACGTTTGCCATCGCCAACGACAATTTTATCCACCATGTTGATGGGCGTAATCTCTGCCGCTGTGCCGGTGAAAAAGAGTTCATCGGCGATGTATAGAGCCTCCCTCTGGATGATGTGTTTTTCCAGACGCAGTCCCATGTCGCGCGTAATCTGAAATACGGCGTGGCGCGTGATGCCGGGAAGGATGGAGGCGTTGGAGGGCGGGGTGTAGATAACACCGTTGCGCACCATGAAGATATTTTCCCCCGAACCCTCAGCCACATAACCGAAGGAGTCCAGGGCGACCCCCTCATCATAGCCGTTCATGAGTGACTCAAGTTTGATAAGCTGGGAGTTCATATAGTTGCCGCATGCCTTTGCAAGCGAGGGGAAGGTATTCGGCGCCGGGCGATGCCATGAGGAGACGCACACAGAAACTCCCTTTTCGAGGGCGTCCTTGCCGAGATATTTCCCCCAGAACCAGACTGCAATGAGGGACTGTACGGGGCACTTCATGGGATTGACGCTCAGTTCACCATAACCGCGGAAGATGAGCGGACGAATGTAGCATTCTTCAAGTTTGTTTTCACGGACAGTATCAATGCAGAACTGGTAGAACTGTTCCTGTGTGTAATTGGGCAGCATCCGGTAAATCTTGGCTGATTCAAACAGGCGGCGGACATGTTCCTTCAGGCGGAAAATTGCCGAGCCCTTTTTGTTTTTATAACAGCGGATTCCCTCAAACACGCCTGAGCCGTAATGAACCACATGTGAGAGGGCGTGAATCTTGCAGTCCTCCCAGTTAACGAACTTGCCGTCAAACCAGATTTTGCCTTTTCCGAATGTCATATTCCCCCTCCCTCGCAGAATTAAAGAACATTTACTTAAGGAGAGCTAAGATGTGCAAGGGATTTTTTATCGCAGGAGGGAACGCAGGCGTCGGACGCCCTCGCGGAGGTAATTTTTTAAGATGCGGGGTTTGCCGGCAACGCGCGAAAGTGTCCGGAGGATGAATCGGGGACGCAGATAGAGTGAGAGCAGTGCCTTTTTGCGCCAGCGTGTGAGTTCATCGCTGGAAAGATTGTAAGAATGCATTGCCGCAGAGGCATAACTCCCCCCGGCAAGTGATGACTTCTCAAACAGTCCATCCCGCAGGGCAATCTCATAAAGTTCCGTGCCCGGCAGGGGGTAGGCGATATTGAAGTCAAAGAAGTCCGTGTCAAGTTCCCGTGCAAAACGAAGGGTGACTTTCAGTGTTTCCCTTGACTCCCAGGGAAGTCCGATGATGTAAAAGGCGTGGGTGCGGAGTCCGGCATTTTTTGCAATTCGGACTGCCCGGCGGGCGTCATCAAGAGTTGCCTTTTTCTTCATCCTGTCAAGCATCTCCTGAACGCCGGATTCAACTCCAAATGCCACAACCCAGCATCCCGCCTCCTTCAGAGCCTGTGCCCGCTCATCATCAAAGGTGTCCACGCGGCTGTTGCAACCCCAGTGTATATCCAGTCGGCTTTCTTTAATCAATTCGCACAGTTCGAGAAGCCATGATTTGTTCATGGTAAAGGTGTCGCCGTTGAAAAGGAATTCGCTAATTTTATAGTGTTCAACACACTCCTTCACCTCTTCAATGATGTTTCCGGGTGAACGGAGATAGAGTTTGAAGCCGGATAGGCGACCTGCCGGGCAGAAGATACATTGCGCCGTGCAGCCTCGGTTTGCCTGGATGACCGTGAGCGGATTGCCCGTTTCGGGGCTTCTGTAGAGGGTATTATCCAGAAGGTCGCGGGCGGGGAAGGGGAGGGTGTCCGGATTCTCCAGTGGCTGGCGTTCCTCAGTCCGGAAAAATTCATCAGAGGGACCGGATTTGCGGAAGAGTATTCCCCGGATATTTTCGAGGGAAACCTCTTTCAGGATTTCAAGAAGTGTCATTTCGGGTTCGCCGGTGAGTATGATATCGAGGGCGGTGTGTGTTTTCAATGCCTCTTCGCCGAAATGTGCGAGATATTCCCCCTTGGCGAGCACCATGCAGTGTGGATGAAGTTTTTTGGCAAACTCTGCGGCGCGGAGGTCATCATCAACGGTTGCCGAGGTGGTGCTGATTACAAGGACATCGGGTGAGAACTCACTGAGGACGTGTTCGAAGTCTTCCCAGGAACGGCGCATGGCAGGGAAATCCTCGATGCGAGGCGTGGCGCCGGCGAGTCGCGCCATGGCGGCAAGCATGGCGAGGTCGATAGGGGGAAAGATGATTCGGACAGTCTGGTCCTCCACCCGCGATTGACATCGGTCATCACGGCGATATAAACCAGACGGAGGATTGATTAAAAACACTTTTTTCATTTTCATTCTTATATTTTAGTGTCATGAAGAAATTGTGCTTTCGTCAAACGCATTTTTTATCAATCATATAAAATTCGAACCAAATCCTTTGAAAAGCGTCATATATTAGTGGAACGGATTAGCAGGGAAGAGAAGACGGGGTTCTGGAGTGAGGCGTTGGTGATGTGAGGGAAGGAGGCGCCCATGAGTGATTCGTCCGATACCTCACGCGGTCGGAATGAAGAGAGGATAATACAGTTGTTCAGAAAGGCTGTGCGGGGTGACCGGGATGCCTTCTGGCAGCTTATTGAACCAATGGGCGGACTCATTTATTCCGTTGCCCTTGGAATCATGAAAGACCCTGAACGCGCGCGGGATATCCTTCATGAATCCTATGTGAAAGCCTTCAAAACGCTGAATAATCTCCGCGACCCGCTCCGACTTGTCTCATGGCTGCATTCCATGGTGACTCGCCTCTGCTACGATGTCCTGAGGCGAGATGCGCGTGAGGCGCAGGGAAGGGTTGAAGTCATGAGCCACACCCCAAGGGTGGTTCCAATAGACAAGGTGCTTATCAAAGAGGAGGAGCTCGGATGTCTTGAGGATGCCCTGTCCACACTTCCCGAACCCTTCCGCGTGATTCTGAGCATGAAGTATATGAACCGATATTCCTGTCAGGAGATTGCCGGGGCGCTTGGTCTTGCCGTTGGCACGGTCAAATCACGACTGTATGAGGCGAGAAAACTCCTGACGCGGCGTATGGCGGAGGTTGAAAATGCCCGTTGTTCAAATATGAGAGGAGGTTTGAAGCCATGACATGCCCCTTTAATGAATATAAGTTGCTCGCTTATATTGAGGATGACCTCTCAGAAGAGGAGAGAGGTGAGGTGTTGAGGCACATTGCCAGTTGTTCCGAGTGTTCCGAACTCGTAAAGCGATATGAAAGACAGGACGTTTTGCTGGGACAATATTATCAGTCCCTTCTTGAGGCGGCGCTAAATGAACCCAAGCCTGCGCTCACTCCTCCGGCAAAGGATAAATTCATTATCCGCTCTTCCATGCCCCTGTATGCCGTGGCAGCCATCCTCATCATTCTGACTGTCACAGGCATTTCCGTCCTTGTCAACCATTTGCTGAAATCAGCGCGAAAGGGGCTTGAGGTGGGAACCGTTCTGGTAGTTGAGGGACAGGCGCAGTATTTCAAGGGGGATAAACTCCAATTTATTAAAACCGGCATGCCGGTGTTGTCCGGGATGCGATTCAAGACAACGCGTGATTCATACCTTTCGCTGGGACTGAATGGGACAAAATCATCGGGCGAGACTAATATTGTGGAAGTCAGGGGCGGTTCATTCGCCTCATTTCACGACTACAAAGACCGCACCGAGCTTGTTCTGGAGAGGGGCGAGGTCTGGGTTCACCTGAATAGTAAACCCCCGAAACGTTTTGCCGTCCGGACTAACCACGGACTCATTCAGGAGCGCGGAACCATCTTCAACGTTACGCAAGGGGTGGCGGGTGTTTCCGTGGGCGTCGTCATTGGTGAGGTTGACATTGAAAAGGGTGGCGCCACACAGCAAGTCAATCCGGGGGAGATGTTTTTCACCTTTACGGATATGAGCGGCGACAATATACGCAGGCATGTGGTATGGAGCCATTACCGGGACAGGCTTCTGGCGTTACTGGGTCCTGAGAAACAATCTGACCGTGAGGCGCAGGGGATAAAGCCCTTGCGCGTTCGCAAGATGCCTGTGCCCCCGGAAACGCCCACTCTCTCACCTGAGGAGGGCTTTGGCACACTTACACCATCGCAACTCATGCCGCCCGATACCCTCTTTTTTATTGAGGCGTATAGTTTGCCATACATTATCAAGGAATGGGAGGCGAGCGATTACAGCCGCCTCCTGAAAGACCCGGAGATGGCCAAATGGTGGGATAGTGAGGGGATGAAGG
>JAPLSR010000347.1 GCA_026398545.1 Candidatus Sumerlaeota bacterium
TGGCGTCAATCCTGATGTCCTGGAAATTGTCCATGAACCGGCGGGTACTTCCATCCATGCCCCGTTTGCTGTAATTTCTTATGGCGTCATGGAATTTCATAATAAGCTGGATACGCTGGTCAGCCGCATCCGCCCAGGTAATGCCCTCAATGGCGAGGGTTTGTGTAACGATGGGTTTGTTAATCTGGGGAGGTTCCGCCCCTTTCTTGCCGCCTTTTATCCACGCCTCCCGTATCTTCATGGACTCCTGTGTTTCCGCCTCCCTGATATCCTCACTGACATCCATATTAGTGAGATAAACGCCGGGCGGGACAATCTCCGCGAGCATGTTTATCTTTTCCGCCCATAGCAGTCGGTTCGGTGGATCCAGCGCCTTCAGAATCTCCATCTGGCTTGCCAGAATGGTGCGAAGCCCGATAAGGTCCTTGAACTGCTTCTGTTTTGATTCAACATCCTTCTTGAGGGTCTCACGTTCCGCCTGCAGTGTGCTGACCTCCCTGTCATCCTTCAACTTCTTATGCACCACGGAATATACAATGCTAAAGACGGCGATAAAGACAATGATGAGGACGATGATGACGATGGGCGTGGTATCAGAAGGGACCTTGAATATCTTTACTGATTCCTTCTTAAACTTGGTCATTTCAGGAGGAAGGAGATTGATCTTGATCATTTAGTCTACCACCTTTCTAAGTGCTAAACCTATTCCGACGCCCAGGTGTTCCTGAGCCGCCGTCACCCCTCCTATTAAGGAATCCTTCACGGTGATGCGCCGGAGGGGGTCAATAATCTCCACGGGAAGCCCCAACTCCTTGGAGAAGAAGGGGATAATATTTTTCATCTTGGACGACCCGCCGCCCAGAATAACCTTCTGCACTGTGCGACCGGCTGCCTGATTTTCAAAGAACTGGATTGACCGGCTGATTTCGCTCAATAGGTTCTGAAGATTGTTCCTGATAATCTTCTGGGCAGTTGCCTCCTGGGAATCATACCCCATCTCTTCGCCGGTAATCTTATCCACCGTGCCGCGGATGGAAGCAATAATCCCGTCTGTCTCCTGCGGCTTTGCCTGGGTAGGCTGTTCCCACGGCGCACCCACAGAAATCTTCATATTCTCAGCCTTGATAAAATCCATAACCATCTTGGTTGCAATGGCATTTGTGATAGTATCACCGGCAAGTGAAATATCGCGGGAAAATCGTGAGTTCCCATTCATATAAATGTTTATGTTGGTTACCTCTGCCCCGATATTCACCAATGCAACCACATCGGTGGCAACGGGGGAATGGTTCATCTCATAGCAGTTCAGAAAAGCAAATGAATCCACATCAACAATTTGCGGTGTCAGCCCTATCTCCCGGATGATGTTAAGATGTTCTATGATGAGGTCCTTTTTGGCGGAAACCAGAAGGACATCGACCTTGCCGGTTTCCCCCTCCACCTTCCCAAGAATGACAGAATCGAGATTTACCTCGTCAATACGGAAGGGGATGTATTCCTCCGCCTCCCACTTCAGGGCGTTTTTCAACTCATTTTCCGGCATATCCGGTAGCTGGATATACCGGACAATTATGGATTCCCCACTGACAGAGGAGACTGAATATTTGGCACTGATTCCTGCGATTTCTATGGCGCGCTTTGCAGCTTCTATCTTCAATTGCTTGACATCCGTGCTTGCCGCCTTCTTATCCCGTCCGGCAAAAATCGGCTCCATGGCAAACTTCTCCAGCTCTATCCCCTTTCCAACACGTCTCAGCTGAACCACCTTTACCATACTGGAACCAATATCCAGACCCACAGTTACCTTCTTACCAAAAAACATAATTATTCACCCCTCTGTAATCTCAAAAACCCCATTCATAAAAAGGTATAGAACTACTATCTTTATATGTTTTTTTAGATATCCCCTGAGGACTTCTTTTGCAAGGGAAAAATGATTGAATACTGAATTTAACTTATAATCTTGAAGAATATAAAGATTGGTCATGTCACAATCTCCATCGGGGTATTGACAATACAATGCGCCCCAAGCCGCTCAAGTTCTTCCCTTCCGCCAACACCATAGGAGACAGCGCAGACATGGCAACCCGCCGCAAGCCCTGCCCGTATGTCTGGCTCGCTATCCCCGACCATCCAGGTTTCATGCGGCTTTGCTCCGAAAATATTCATCAGATAACAAATGCCATCGGGGGCGGGCTTTCGGGAAATCCGCTCGCTTTCACCCACAATATAATCAAACATCTCCTTTATCCCGAGAACGTTGAGCAGTCGCTCAGTCACCTCGTGGAGCTTGTTAGATAATACTGCGGTTTTGATGTTACGGCTTTTCAATTCCCCCAGCATATTAAGGACACCGGGGTAAAGGCGTGAATGGTCGGCAGGATGGTCCAGATAATATCCCTTCCAGAGCGCCACAGCCCGGTCTATCAGCGCCTCCTGCGCCCATCCGGGCTTCTTGCCGGAGGCATTATTCAATGCCCATGCCATAAGGGTGTGAGCGCCATTGCCCACGTGGATTTTCACATCGCCTGTTTGATGGGAAGACAGTCCCAATTCCTTCATGACATAATTGACCGCCGCGGCAATATCATCAAATGTATCCATAATGGTGCCGTCGAGGTCAAACACGACCAGCCTGCATGTCTTCAAGTCGATTCCCATGGCGTCCTTTTGGATTATGGCGATATTTCACCATAGCTCGGAAAAACTAAAACGGCGCAATTTTTCCCCACGTTGAGGCACAGACAGGCGGACATTACAAAAGAATGAGGTGGTGCCGGAGGTGGGAGTTGAACCCACACAAGGTTACCCTCGGAGGATTTTGAGTCCTCTGCGTCTGCCATTCCGCCACTCCGGCAATCCCTTAACATCTCACAGATAACCGATTGTCTTTATATTTCACCTGTCAGACAACTGTCAAGTTCAATCGGGACGTGAGAATCTGCAATGCCACACAATGTGTATCATAACAATAATAGGTGGTCTTACTTGCCTTGAAACTGTTTACTCGCTTCCATGCATTTATGATACACATCCTGAACAGATTCCTCGCTGGACATGTGAGCGGCAATTTTTAATTCGCGGAGCGCCTCTTCCCCGAGCTTTCCCGCAACGGTCCGGTCTTTGGCATTATGCGCAAGAGTCCAATGCTCAATCCCAAGATTAAAATGCACCTGCGAATAATCGGGCGAGTATTTTTGTAATTCCTGATAAGTTTTTAAGGCGGTCTCATCATCACCGATAGAGCCATAAGCATGAGCCATCTTGTAATAGGACGTTATAAAGGTGGGATTATACCGGAGCGCTTGTTTATAGTCGGCGATGGCGGATAAAAAATATTCCTTTGCCTTCTGATTCATCCCCTGCTTTGCCAGTTCATGCTCAATCCTTGACATTTCATTTTCGCCTCTACCGGCTTCCATGAGACCCTTGTTATTGTAAATCGCACTAATTAAATAACGAACGCCATATATGCCGCTGAAGAATGCCAAAAGAACCACGGCAAGGCATAGAATGCCCAAATTGCGAACGATTCTGTTTGGGGGAACCGCAGGGCGCATCTCTTCCCTCATCGTCTCAAATACGCCGAAGCCAATTCCCAGCATGACCCAGAAGTTCACTGCAAAGGAGTCCCAGCGGCTGCTGGACCGGAAAATATCAGCCAGACACACACCCAACATGCCGCAGAGAATTCCAAGGATAATGATTCGCTTTTCACGCTCATTGGTTTTCCGCAATATTCTCAGTCCCGATGCGAAAAAGGCACACAAAAATCCCATATAGCAGGCAAACCCGACGACGCCCGTTTCGGGCAGGAGGTCGAGGTAACGATTGAAAGAACTCAGCGAGAGATGGCTGATATCGTATCGGTGATAATCGGGACTTCGGTAGCGGGGAAAGATAATGCGATAACTTGCAGGACCGCATCCGACTATGATTGAGCGCATATTCAGCGGGGGATTTTCCACCTCATACCAGCGGTCCCCGCCGGGACCATGAAGGAACATCTCCCCTGCGCCTTTCCAGAGAATGGAGCGCCTCATAAATCCTTTAAAATATATATCCCAGGGACGCGTGAGAATGAAACATATCATCATAAGCCCTATCGTGATTGCGGCAAAATTGCGCCGGTTCCGCTTCTTCTCAATAATCACATATCCCAGTAAAATCGGTATCAACATTATCAGGAAAGTGGCGAAAAGGTTTTGTCCCAGGAAGGTGCTGAACATCTCCCCCTTCGACGTGCTCAAGGTCTTCAACAAAACTTGCATAACAGATTCTTGATTGTGATTAAAAAGCTTCTCAAGGAGTTCAAAACCGCCCACGTAATGGAATAATCCGAAGATGGCTGTTCCGAATGCAAGCAAGGTCCACAGGAAAAGAGAGCGGAAGATATCCTGCCTGGTTCGCATGAGTCCAAAGAACATGAAAAATCCGCCCAGAAAGGCGAGGTTTTTCATCTGCTCGATTTTTCCGGTCCAGCTATATGGTTTTCCTGCCATGAGGGTAGAAAGCAAAAGCACAGCCGTATAGCCCACGAGGAAAGCGAGGGGGACTTTTGGGAATAAACGCAACTCACCCCGCGCCGCAAAAAAAAGATACAAACATAATAAGATGGGACCCCCAACGAAAAGCGCCGCGACTTTAATTTCATCGAGGTTGTTTGTCCAGGGCGTGAAGGAGAAAATAATAAAGGCGAGATAACCGTAAGCGATAATATTCAGCGCGAGGATGGAGCGAGAAAGAGGAAGCGAATTTTGTGAATCACTTGACATCTCGAGACACCTCCCTCCCTTGCAAGCGTTACCAATTTCTATCAAAGAGGGCTGAGACCTGTCAAGGTTACACACGGCACGCCATGCTCATGATGGTGAGAAAGGCGCGGTAGATTTCTCTATAGTCCCTGTTTTTAAAGCGGATAACGCGGGGGGCGGGACGCACAGTACCCGGGATGCGACTGCAGATATCCGCCATGTCGGGTTCACGGAGTTCCACTTCGAGCGTATATGGGGGCTTGGGCAGAAAGGGCTTAATCTCTCGGCGCCGCCGGATGCCTTTCCGAATCCCACTGCGTATCATCCCCTGCGCCACCTCCGGATGGAGCGAAAGCGCCGCCCTCATGCCATAACCCTTCTTCACCGCCGCCGTCTCAATATTCGGGATGAAGCGCCTGACTTCTTTCGTTACCGCCTCGTCGCCGCTTAAAAAGACAAGGGGGGTTTTATACGCGCCGCAGAAAGCCCCGTTCAGCTCAGCCTCGCCCCAGACCTCGCCATTCACGCGCGCCTGGATAATTGCGTCGCAAAATGTGTGCGCCATGGAGCCTTTCTGCGTGCCCGCCATTGAGTGATACCCGATGAAGGCGGCGGCGTCATACCGGCTGTCCATCCCCTCCATCATCGACCATGGTTTGACCTCGCCCTGAAGGAGACGCGCCGCCTTGTTCACTCTGGCGGGCAGGAGGTTGAGCATGGAAGCGTGGGAGTCATTGACAATAATCTCCCTGACGCCTTCCTCGAGGGCGCCCTCGATGGCGGCGTTCACCTCGCCGACCATATAGAGCCGTCCTTCAGGATAATCCAGCTTGTTACGGTTGCCGTATTCCCAGCTCGGCACCCCCGCCACGCCCTCAATGTCGCAGGAAATATAAATCCTCATGAAATACTCCTTTTGCTTTTCAGGTGATTAACAAAATCAGATGTGTAAAAAATTGCGATTCAGTCTGCAACAAAATAAAATACATTTGATTTAGAGACACTAACAATCCGCCTGAGGCGGATTTCCCCCGTGGTTAATCCGCATCCGGGATAGTTTATCATGTTGTAAAGAAAGCAAGAACACGCCCCCCATTTCTCAGTAGCCAATTATTAGCCCATTCCACTTACCGGTAGCCAATTCAAGAAGTTTTTAAAAAATATCATGATTAATGGTTATTCGTGCGTCCGCCTGAGCACGCAAAGCGCGCAAATGTCGCTTCGCCCGGCGCAGCAATATGATAGAACAACGCCCCGCAAAGCCTTGATTTTGCTGGCTCGGCGGGGCATTATGTCTGGCGCGCCTGAGACGATTTGAACGTCCGACACCCAGCTCCGGAGGCTGGCGCTCTATCCCCTGAGCTACAGGCGCAAAAATTCTGGGGTGGGTAAAGGGGGTTGAACCCTCGACCTCCAGAGCCACAATCTGGCGCTCTAACCAGGCTGAGCTATACCCACCACACACTTGTTTTTCAAAAAAACTTTTTAACCTGTCTTAAAAGGGTTCCCTTCATTCAAAAACAGGTTAACTCCTAACACCCGCCTCATTGTCATTTCAAGTCTTTTGTATATTTTTTCGCTATCAAGCGAGGCGCCCTGTGAACGTATTGGTACATTATACTTGTTAATTGTGGAACAAGGGCTTTTTTTATCATCAAAACTTGACTCGCTTTAACAATGTTGATACTCAAAAGTTTATCATATTCAATCGGGCTTTCATCACATATTTTTCACCCGGCACTGTTTTTGCACCATGCTTTTGAAAAATCACAAAGGAGGAGGTAAGCCATGCAACGCAGATATGAAGTTGCCATCATTTTTTGCCTTTTTGCGGTTCTGTCAATGGGGACATTGGCGGATGAAAAGGCGGCGCCGCTAAGGAATGTCATCCTCATCGGATGGGATGGGACGCAACGGAATCATCTCAAGGAATGCCTTGCGCGGGGCGAGACGCCCAATCTGAAAAGGCTCGCATCGGAGGGAAATCTCGTTGCAATCGATGTCCTGCGGGTGACGGACACAAAGGCGGGATGGACTCAAATCCTCACCGGCTATAATCCCGAGGTGACGGGCGTTTTCAGCAATGGCAACTATCAGCCCATCCCGAAAGATTACACCATTTTTGAGCGACTTGAGAAATTCTTCGGTTCGGAGAATATCGTCACAGTGGCAGTCATCGGGAAAAAGGGTCATATGGATGATGACCCGCCGCAGAAAATCCGGGTGGTTGATGACGAGAGCGCTGTCCCCCGCAAAACGCCGAAACAACCGAAGGGTAAAAGAAAGGCGGCAAAGGTTGCGGTCAAGCCGGCGAAGCTGAAGAAAAACGCACAACCGCAGGAGGGCAAAATTGTGGAGGAAAACGGCGTCCGTTATCGCATCATCCCCGGCAAGCCTTATTATCACACCAGAGAGGGCATGGATGTCTTCATTAACGGTCTCATAAAAGATGATGTCGTCGGCTCAAAAACGCTGGAACTCCTGACGAAATATAAGGACAACCCATTTTTCTTCTTTGTGCACTTCGCTCAGGTTGACCACAGCGGTCATGCGCATGGCGAAAATTCAAAGGAATACAACGACGCCATCAAATCGGGCGATTTCTGGCTGGGGAAAATCGTGGCAAAATTAAAGGAGTTGAACCTCTATGACAGGACCTATATCTACGTAACTGCCGACCATGGATTTGACGAGGGGAAGGGCTCCCATATGGATGCGCCGTATGTCTTTCTTGCGACAAATGACCCTGGCGTGATGCGGCGTGGCTTCCGCGAGGACATTGCGCCGACAATCCTTGAGCGCTTCGGGCTTGACCTCTCAAGCATCAAGCCACCTCTGGATGGACATCCCCTGACAAAATCATACACACCCCCTGTCTGGTAAAAAACATCAAGTTGGCATTCAACACATCTTCAGTAGTAACGCATTCGTTCAACCGTTCCTCAGCATGGAGGATGAAAACGAATTGCCGGGGATTATATTCCTGGTCTGCAAAATCCCATTTCAGCACAACGTGTGCGGCATCAGCGGCGGCGCGAAGCGCCGTCCGTCTGGATGCCGTTTTTAGGCGACAACCCGCTGGTGAGCTGCGCAGCGATCGCGTCTCCCGTCGTCACGTACGCAAAACCGAACGCGAGGTTCAAGAGACTCGCGAGGTGCATCGCCTCGTTGATCGAACCGGTTCCATCCTCCGGGAAGAACACCCGGTAGTCCCTGTAGTACGCATCCCGCGCCGTCGATTCGCAGCACATGTTGGTCATGATGCCGGAGACGACGATGTCCTCCACTTTCAGGCAGCGCAGCACGGTCTCCAGGTCCGTATTGTAGAAGGCCGAGTACCGATGCTTGAAGACGACTTTCTCGCCTGGCATCGGAGCCAAGTCCGGATGGATCTCGCTCTCTGGACTGCCTTCGAGACACTTGCCCTCCCACCACCATCCCATGATTCCGCTGTCGAGGTCGCCAGGATGGTGGACGTGCCGGGCGAAGATCACAGGGCGACCTGCCCGGCGAAAGGCATCCATGAGGCGCTTCACCGTTGGGAGGATCGCCACACCGCCACACGTGAACGTGGGAGATGCCGGATCGAGGAAGAACCGCTGCATGTCGATCACGAGCAGGGCGCTCGCCGCCACGTTCAGCCGCATCTCATGCTGGTTGTAAGGACGGATCTGCTCCAACCACGCCAGGGCCTTGGATTCGATGTTCTCGACCGTCACATATGGTTCCACGATTGCTCCCTGGACTGTGCCTCGGTTCGCCCAACATAAAATTCAGCCGCGCCGCTGGCGGCGTCGGCTGAAATGTTTTGTTATACGTTTTTTACTTTGTAGGTTAACCAAATTTTATTATCACTGAATTTTTTGGTGGAAACCAATTCAATCTTTATGTTTCCATTTACCTCGCTGAACAGTGTGTATTGGTTTTTGCCAACAATAACAGGGTGCACAAGCAAACTTATCTTATCAACTAGCTTGTTATTAATCAGAATACAATTCAGAATTTTACCGGTATCGGTCAGCACGGTTTTTGCATTATATTTCTTTACCATAAGCGATAGGGCTTGCTTGTAATCAATATGGTTTTCCCCGACAATATGATAATCGTAATCCCGCTCATTTAGATAGGCAAGATAGTTTTTGGGTGTTTTTTGCGAAACCAATACAACAATATCTCTACATAAATCAAATCTTCTGTAAACATGGTGTAACCCTTTTAATTTTCCTTTTGTGTCGGGAATAACCCAGAGCGGTAAATTTTTATTTCTTTTTGGTTTTACAAAATCACTTTCTTCTTCTTTGGGGATCTGTGGGCAAAACATTTTGATTCCTGCTTCTACTGTATTTGAACCGATAAGATGTACATCTGCCTTATAACTTCCCGCTATTTGGTAATGTTTTTCCATGTCAACGTCAAATCCAAGAACTGAACCATCTAAGCTTATTGAACTATGCAGAATGACTTTTGGTATTTTCATATTATAATTCCTTTTTTGTATAACAATGATTATACAGTCTGCATAAACCTGCAAAGACAGACTGTTTATTTCCGTATAAAACGTTCCAGCATTTTGCCATGCACTTGTTTAACACCTGTCGTAGCCAGATTTTCATGTCCAGTCAAAACTTAAATTTCTTTTAAACTTATGATAACAAATAAATCAAGAGCAAATTTTCAATTTTAACAAAAAGACTCCACCTCATGCGGTTAATTCGTGAAAATTCGTGGAGATTCATGGATGACTCCGCCTCAGGCGGATTAACCACGGGGGACACAGGGAGCACGGGGGAGAAATCCATTTGTCAGGGTCTTCGTAGATTCTTACCACTAAAATATAAGAATTTATCCACAAATTTACACGAATCTGCACTAATTCGTCCGCCTTCGGCTAATCATGTTTGCAATTGACGTATTTGCGGGCGATGGGAAAGCATAACCCTTTTTGAAAGGGAGAGAAAACGGTGGGCAATTTATTTTCAAAAATTTGCGTATCGGCTTTGATTTTTCTACTCTTTTTCTCATCAGAGCTTCAGGCGAAACGGGTCAAGGAGGGTGAGCCGGTGAAAATTGATTTTAACCCCGCACTCGAGGGTGGCGTGCCAACCCTTGAAATTACGCCACTGCCGCAAGGGAATAATTCCACGGGCGAAATTGTCATTACCGCTTATGCCTGTGAGGGAAGGGAAATTATCCTCAAAAAGGAAACGATTTCATGCAGGGTGCCTTTCAAAATGGAACTGCCTACCCGCGGGCAGGATGATATCCTTGGCGTGCGGGTGGAGCAATCGGACACCAACGGAAAAGTAACAAAGTTGGCGGAGTGGCGGGCGATGTATTTTAAAAAGGGACGCGCTCTGGATTACAAGGGCTCCCCTCTCCTCAAACGCCCGCGCGACTTCAAAAAATACTGGCGTGAGGCAAAGGAAAAACTGGCTCTCGTCCCCATGAACCCTGAGATTGAACCCGTTCCAGAAAAAAATACCGCCACCGGACGCCTCTATAAGGTCACTCTCAACTCTTACTGGAATATACCGATTGTGTGCTGGTATTTTGTCCCTAAGGATGTTGACCCCCTGCATCCTGAGGCTTCCCAAAAGAGATACCCCGCCATACAGGTTATGCCCGGCTGGGGCGCTGAGGAACCGCCCATCGACCGCACCGCACAGGGATTTATCACACTCTCCCTCAATCCCAAAAATC
>JAPLSR010000275.1 GCA_026398545.1 Candidatus Sumerlaeota bacterium
GCATTTTCAAGAAACGCATTGTTATATTCGCCAGATAAAATTCGATTTCCCCTTCCCGTTGCCTCATATAACACATCCTCTGGTCTAGTGAAAGAACGGTCGTCCAATTCAGCCCATCGGGCGAGGATAAGATTGCGCAGCCACGGGGATATTCCTGTGGCGCCATGCGGCTTTTGAGTATTATGCGGGAGACGGTCTGGGGATTTCCGAGGTCAACTTCAAAAGCATCGCCGGAGCGCATAGGACGCCCGGTGCTCCACCTTGTCGCTGGATTTTGGTCCCAGACGGCGGTCGTCCCGCTGTCGGAATCAACAAGCTGACTGGTCGGCGTCTTTTTGATATAAGTGGTGATGCAGTCCTTTGCGCGCCAGGCAAGAATGAAATGAATAGTAACCTTCTGTCCGGGTTCTAAAACTTTCCGCACAACAAAGTCGTCGGTCGGCGCCCTTGAGTCTTTATCCCCGAAACTGAATCTTTCATAGCTCATGCCGCTGCGGCGAAAATAATCCCAGGGAATTACTTTTTCCGGTTCTGCAAAATCTACAAAGATTCTTTTCATTGTATCATCAACTTCGTTGGAACCGATGAAGAAATAATCTGTATATCCCGGAGGATTATTGTCCCTTAAAAATTCACGGAAAACAAGACCGTTTAAGCCAGACAATTTTTTCAAAAGAGAACTGCCATGTCTTAAAAGCCGCCACTTTTCTTGAGAGACGAGCAGGGAGGTCCTGACCGTTTTTTCCGTGCGGTTATCAAGCGTGAATGAAAGAAATGCCACGGGAAGCGATGAGTTTTCAATATCGTGGGGAATGAGTGGAGAAAATGCGTCAAGTGTAATCCGGATGGGCAGGGCTCTGTCCTCGAACTGAATTGTGGCAAAGGGGAAAGAGCCGGTATATTCCGTTCCGGCTATGTTCTCCACCCCTTCATATTCCGAATAATCGGGCAAGCCCAGACGCTGTTTATGGATGCGCTCCACATCGGCAATATTGGGGTCTGCGCAATTCGGCGCAAGGCGCAGCATCCTTGCAACCTTTGTAGTGCCGTCATCGTAGAACACGGCGAAGAAGGAGCCTTTGAGGAATCCCGTGCGGCGGTCCCAGTTGTTATAGATTGTTGCATTTGCGAATGAGCCATCGGTGAGAAGTTCTATTTTGCCACAGCCAATGCCGCCGAGCGGGACGCCGTTTGCCCACCGCACCGAGCGGATGATGCCTGTGTCGGTATCAAACTGTGAAAGGGCGGAGATTGTAATGCAAAAGAAAAACGCAATAAAGAGGATTTTATTGAATCCCATCTCAATCTATCCACGGGTCAATCATGATTTTGATGTGCTTATCTTTGGCTGTTTTGAAGAGTTCGATTGCCTCGGCAAGACGCGAAAGGGGCATGGTCGTGGTGACAATTGCCCCGCAATTGATTTTGCCCGCTTCAAGGATTCTGACAGCGCGCCCCAGAGTCTGCGGCGGCATCTTGGCGGCGATGATGCTGAGCTCCTTGGCAAACATTTCATAAGGCGAGACGGTTATCCGCTCATCTTCCGGGCAGACGCCGAAAATCATGAAAGTCCCACCGCTCTTTAGAAGACTCAGGCTTGCCTGAATGGCGCGAGCTGTGCCCGTGGCGTCAATGATATAATCCACCCCTGACGGTTCAATGGCAAGCACATCCTCCTGCCAGTTCGGTTTGCGGGCGTCAATGACCGCATCCGCCCCCAGCGATTTCGCCACCGCCCCGCGTTCGGGAATCACATCGGTTTGAATGACCTTTGTTGTTAAACTGTGTTTGAGAAGTTCCGTCCAGAGGAGACCCACTGAACCCGCACCGAGTATCATGGCGGAGCGGCAGCCCTTGAGATTCAGCCGGTCGTAGCCGTTGAGGACGCAGGCGAGGGTCTCGGCGAGGATGCCGCCCTTCGGACCGAGCCTCTCGGAGGTATGATATAGATGTGTCGCAGGAACGCTTGTATATTGGGCGAATCCGCCACAGCGGGCATAGCCGATAATTGTGGGACGCGGGCAGAGATTTGTCTTTCCCTCCTGGCAATTCTGACAGACGCCGCAGCCGACAACGGGGTCAACGCTGACCCGCTCGCCCTTTTTGAATGCCGTCACGCCTGTCGCCGGCTCAATCACCTCGCCGTATATTTCATGTCCCAGGACATTGGGCGGTTTTGCCAGAGGCACCTCCCCGCAATAAATGTGAACATCCGTCCCGCAGACGCCGCACCCCAGAACCTTAATGACCACCTCGCCATCCTGAGGTTTTGGGACTGGCATGTCCCGCATCTCCAATTTGTTCGGTGCGACCCATACCATTGCTTTCATATTTTTATCCCCCATCGTATTGGTAGTGGATTTCAATAATAACCTTGCCCGTTTTGCCGGTTATGTCAACATCGCCTTTTCCGGAATCAAACATTTTATCAGGAAGGCTTTCCGGCGCAACAGGGCACCGCTGGAATGTTTTGGAGTCG
This sequence comes from Candidatus Sumerlaeota bacterium, assembly GCA_026398545.1. Taxonomy (GTDB): domain Bacteria; phylum Sumerlaeota; class Sumerlaeia; order MWCT01; family MWCT01; genus JAPLSR01. The sequence goes on from JAPLSR010000275.1 coordinate 2,480, forward strand.
TTGGATTCTGCCGCAAGATTGCATTTGGGTTCAATCCGGCGACTGACTGATTTTGCGGCGTCCCCGGCAACGCAAACGGGGCTATATCAAATCTTGCCATCGGCGGTGTCTTAGTTGCGCATAATTATTTGAAATATTTGTATGGATTGACACCAAGCCGGTTATTTCTGTTCTTTTTCAGCCGCCTCCAGTTTGAGGATGACAATATAGGCGTTTTCCAAATTGGTGATGCCCATAAGAGTAGATTTTCCCAGCGTAAGGTAGAGTGTGTTTTCAAAGAGGTTCACATCCTTGACGGAATTTTCATCTTTTATTACTTTATCTAAACTAACCCGAAAGATCATATAGGGCTCCCGCTGATCAATATATTCAAGATGGCATGAAAAGCCATTCGTTAACGAAAGTGAGGCTTTACCCACATCGCCTTTTTCCGGAAGCAGGTAGATCAACCCAGTTGAGAATTCCCGAACTACATTAATGCCGGCAATTTTGAGGTCTTCCTTGTTGATGCCATATTGCTCGGCAGCCTTGGCGGCGTCTATGGTTGGGAGTGAAAGTCTTGGGTTTTCGAACCCTTCCAGAAGTGTGACAATCACTTTGTATGGTTTAACATTAGCGGGTTTGGCGGCTTTCCCAACCCATGCGTCCATCGCCTGCATCAGGGACATGAATTTCTCGTGGGTTTTTTCCGTGGCGGTCAGAAAGAGCATCCCGGTTTTTTCATCCGCCTCGGCGCTCTCCTCGACCTTGTCTATTTTGATGATAGGGAGTTTTTTATTAACATTACGCCCCGGTATGATTTCCAGATGAGCGTCGTTATCCACCATTGCCAGATAATACGTGTCCAGCTCCGGTGTAATGAGCGACTTGTCTGTCTGCACGGAGACGGTTTTAATCGGGTAAGCCTTTGTTTCAAGGGAGTAATCCTTTTTGAATTCCTCCCTTGTTTTTTGGTCTTTTTCATTTTTTTCGCCTTCGTGTTTTTTATATTCCAGATATTTATCATAATTCTTGTAAGAAACTGCCAGGATGGTGGGCGTTTCCCAGTCGAAGGTCAGATAGCTATTGTCTCTCTCCAAGTCTTTGATGATTTTCTCGACTATTATACTATTATATGTGTATACGCTGTATGAGAGATTCAAGTTACAGCTCTGGGCTAACTCAACAGACTCGGGATGGTCGGGATAAGGAATCCATTTCACCGTAAAACCATATTTTTCCCCGAATTCATCAAGAAAATCCTTTATGGGGTGATGAAGATGGTCCCCCAAATCAAATTTGTCTATGAAGGCGTCCTTGCCGCGAATGGTATAATCCGGTCCAGCATCCAGCCTCACTTGGGTCGTTTTCGTTTCTTCGAACACCTTCGAAACATAAACATTTGCCCGGAAAGCCTGTCCCTGAGCGCCTGAGTTCATGGGAATGGATGTTTTTTCACCGCTTCTGGAATCCTCAAACTCCAGCATGTAATAACTGGAACCATCGGGAAATATCTTTTTTTCGTCAGATACCCTGATATTTAACTCGTTAATCGTTATGGGACAAAGGTTGGAAACAAAGCAATTCAAGTTATACGGCCGACCGCCCATATTATATTTAGATGAATACTTTTTGGTGTTGATGAAAAATTTTGATAACGGTATAGCCCCTTCCATATCTTGCTTGAATGCAAGCGCCACCTCATCAATATATATGGTCATTATGGTCATATGTTTTGCGAGCATGTCTTTGATGGATTTGACCGGACCAACGATGTCAAATGTCCCCATGGGCAGTCCGGGCGCCTGTTTTTCCTTGAAGTTCCACGTGATTTTTATTCCCATGACGGTGACCGTTTGTCCGGGGTAGAGGGTTGCGCTTGCCTGTTCCACCTCTGCCGCCAGAGCGGGAATAAACTGCGCACTCAATAAAACCACCAGAAATAGCATTGCATGACATTTTCTCATCTTGGAAATCCTCCTTTGTCCGCCGTAGCTTTAGCGAAGGCGGATTGTTTTATTTCGCCTGGGCAATGCGGATGGAGCCATCCACAACCCAGATGGAACGCGTTTCGGTATTTACCCCCGTGGTTTCTATAATAATACGTCCGTTTTCGCGCGTGATGCGGCGTTCGGATTTATCCTCCTGTGGAATTTTAGGCGTTTCCCTTGCCGCCGGTGCGGGCGCAGGCGCTGGTTTTGTTTCCACCATAGTTGTTTTTGGAGAGATGGGTTTCTCCATAGCTCCCTTTTGGGGGAATCCTTTTCCGATGAGGAATCCGAGGAGGAAGATGGCGGCAATGACGATTGCGCGTCTGAACATTGTGACTATTTTCGCCCGCCGTCCGGTTTGCTTGATGGTAATGGTGGGACATTTCAGGGCATCCACGAGCTCCAGCCCCGGCGGTTCCTCTGAAACCCAGGCGCGCGCAATCTCAAGTGATTTGCGGCTCGCCTCCACTTCGCGCTTGAGTGTGTCATCGCCCATGAGGATACGTTCAAAGGTTTCCTTTTCCTCCTGTGACATCAGCCCGGCGATATATGCCGCAATCTTTTCCTCACGCTCGTTCATGTGGTTTCCCCCTTTATTCATTTTTTCCCTCCAGGGTTTCAGGTGGCAGTGCGATGCGGATTTTTGCAATGGCGTGGCAGATTTGAGACCTGACTTGTCCTGCAGGGATGCCAAGCCGTTCCGCAATCTCAGCAGGCGTCATCTCTTCGCGCCATCTGAGGGTGAAGATGGCGCGCTGTTGTGGGGAGAGCCCTGCCATGGCTTTTTCGACCAGTTCCCGCCGCTCCTGCGTCTCGATGGTTTTTTGCGGATTGTTGCCCGCCTGTTTTTCGTCAATGATGGATGCGATGATGTCAGGTTCTGTTTGCATTTCGCAGCGTCTTCCGGGACGGCGGAGGATGTTGACGGCTTCATTTGCCGCAATGGCGGTGAGCCATGAGCGAAACGCTCCCCGTCCCTGATACCTCCCTATTTTTTCCGCAAGGCGGGCGAAGACATTCTGCGTCACATCGAGGGAGTCCTCCACATTGAGAGTGATTTTCCATGCAATGGAATAGACAAGATGTCTATAACGTTCGAACAGAGTTGCAAAGGCGTTCTGCTCGCCGTGTGCCGCCGCCCGTGCCAGCGTTGCATCATCCACAGGATGTCTCCCCCACCTCATGAGGTGTTCATCATATAAGACACGCGGGAGGTGCGATAAGCTTATGCAGAAAGGAATTTATTTCCATTCCCGCGCAGTTTTTGCTTTATTTTTCGGATGATTGTGAAAAACTTGTTACATTATACGCAGGGGGCTTTCAAATGAGAAATTCTAGATTTGTCAAATATTGTGTCCTGATGATAGTGATTGCGGCGATTTCGCCCGTTCCGGCGGAGGTCCGGATAATCTCTTCTGAATTTCTGCCCGACACGGAATTTCCGCAACTCCTGCCCTGGATTATTGACGGGTATGATTTGAAATTCGGCATGGGCGAGGGGAAGGCTTACGGGGAGCTTGTGCCGTTGGGCGCCACACTGCGCCTCTTTTTTCAGAACACCTCGCCCCGTGAAACCACTGTTGATGGCGTCCTTGTGAATGAGATTAACCTTGCGGAACATCTTTTGTCAATTCATCGGGAACATGCGGGAATCCGGGCTGCGAGCTATCATCTG